>NZ_JANLOH010000086.1:0-38656 GCF_025466155.1 Pseudomonas sp. 13B_2.1_Bac1
CCACAATGGATCCGGTGAGCCGTTAAACCGGCATGCAAAAAAAACGCCCCGAACCAGTCGGGGCGTTTTTTGTTCAGTGTTTACCAATCAAGCCTGATCAGCCAACCGCCACGTCGTCCCACCTTTCCCATCTTCCAACACCACTCCCATCGCGGTCAGTTGGTCACGGATACGGTCGGATTCCGCCCAGTCTTTATTGGAACGGGCGGTCAAGCGCGCCTGGATCAACGCATCGACTTCAGCCGCATCCACACGCCCTTCGGCGCCGGCTTGCAGGAAGTCATCGGCTTCCATCTGCAACACGCCGAGCACGCTGGCCAGCTCTTTCAAGCGCGCCGCCAGGCCCGCCGCTGCGTCGAGATCGCTCTCGCGCAGGCGGTTGATCTCGCGCACCATCTCGAACAGTACCGCGCAGGCTTCCGGGGTGCCGAAGTCGTCGTTCATGACTTCGGTGAAGCGCGCCACGAAACCTTCGCCGCCGGCCGGGGCCACGGCGGGCAGGCCTTTCAACGCGTGGTAGAAACGCTCCAGGGCGCCCTTGGCGTCCTTGAGGTTGTCTTCCGAGTAGTTGATGGCGCTGCGGTAGTGGCTCGACACCAGCAGGTAACGCACGACTTCCGGGTGGTACTTTGCCAGCACGTCGCGAATGGTGAAGAAGTTGTTCAAGGACTTGGACATCTTCTCGCCATTGATGCGGATCATGCCGCAGTGCATCCAGGCGTTGGCGTAGGTCTTGCCGGTGGCGGCTTCGCTCTGGGCGATTTCGTTTTCATGGTGCGGGAACTCGAGGTCGCTGCCGCCGCCGTGAATGTCGAAGGTCTCGCCCAGGCAGCAGGTGGACATCACCGAGCACTCGATGTGCCAGCCCGGACGCCCGGCGCCCCAGGGCGACTCCCAGCTCGGCTCGCCGGGCTTGGTGGATTTCCACAGCACGAAGTCGAGCGGATCCTGCTTGGCTTCGTCGACTTCGATGCGTGCGCCGATGCGCAGGTCTTCGATTTTCTTGCGCGACAGCTTGCCGTAGCCCATGAATTTGGCGACGCGGTAGTACACGTCACCATTGCCCGGGGCGTAGGCGTAACCCTTGTCGATCAGGGTCTGGATCATCGCGTGCATGCCAGGGATGTGGTCCGTGGCACGCGGTTCCATGTCCGGCTTGAGGATGTTGAGGCGGGCCTCGTCCTCGTGCATCGCGGCGATCATGCGCTCGGTCAGCGCGTCGAACGACTCGCCGTTTTCGTTGGCGCGATTGATGATCTTGTCGTCGATGTCGGTGATGTTGCGCACATAGGTCAGGTCATAACCGCTGAAGCGCAACCAGCGCGTCACCAGGTCGAAGGCAACCATGCTGCGGCCGTGGCCGATGTGGCAGTAGTCGTACACGGTCATGCCGCACACGTACATGCGCACCTTGTTGCCATCCAGCGGCTTGAAGACTTCTTTGGTCTTGCTGAGTGTGTTGTAGATCGTTAGCACGACAAATCCCTTAAATCACTGGCCCCACGAATCACGCAAGGTCACGGTACGGTTGAATACCGGAGCGCCTGGTTTCGAGTCCTTGATATCCGCGCAGAAGTAACCTTCGCGCTCGAACTGGAAACGGTCTTCCGGCTGTGCGTCGCCAAGCGATGGCTCGGCACGACAACCAGTGAGTACTTGCAGGGAGTCAGGGTTGATGTTGTCCAGGAAGCTGGCGCTGTCCTCGGCCTTTTCAGGGTTCGGCGAGCGGAACAGACGATCGTACAGGCGCACTTCGCACTCGATGCTGGCAGCGGCCGGCACCCAGTGGATCACGCCCTTGACCTTGCGGCCTTCAGGGTTCTTGCCCAGGGTGTCCGGGTCGTACGAGCAACGCAGTTCGACGATGTTGCCCTCGGCGTCCTTGATCGCTTCGTCAGCGCGGATCACGTAGCTGCCGCGCAGGCGCACTTCGCCGTTCGGCTCCAGGCGCTTGTAGCCTTTTGGCGGCTCTTCCATGAAGTCATCGCGGTCGATGTAGATCTCACGCGCGAACGGCAGCTTGCGCACACCGAGTTCTTCTTTCTGCGGGTGACGCGGCAGTTCGAGGTGGTCGACCTTGTCTTCCGGGTAGTTGGTGATCACGACTTTCAACGGACGCAGCACGCACATGGCGCGTGGGGCGTTGGCGTCGAGGTCCTGACGGATGCTGAACTCGAGCATGCCGTAGTCGACCACACCGTCGGAGCGGTTGGTGCCGACCATCTCGCAGAAATTGCGGATCGATGCCGGGGTGTAGCCGCGACGGCGGAAACCCGACAGCGTCGACATGCGTGGGTCGTCCCAGCCGTGCACGTGCTTTTCATCCACCAACTGCTTGAGCTTGCGCTTGCTGGTGATGGTGTAGTTCAGGTTCAGGCGGCTGAACTCGTACTGGCGCGGGTGCGCCGGCACCGGCAGGCTGTCGAGGAACCACTCGTACAGCGGGCGATGGCTCTCGAACTCGAGGGTGCAGATCGAGTGGGTGATGCCTTCGATGGCGTCCGACTGACCGTGGGTGAAGTCGTAGTTCGGGTAGATGCACCACTTGTCACCGGTCTGGTGGTGATGAGCGTGGCGAATGCGGTACATGATCGGGTCGCGCAGGTTCATGTTCGGCGAGGCCATGTCGATCTTGGCGCGCAGTACGCGGGCGCCGTCCGGGAACTCACCGGCGCGCATGCGGGCGAACCAGTCGAGGTTCTCTTCCACCGAACGGTCGCGGAACGGGCTGTTCTTGCCCGGCTCGGTCAGCGTGCCACGGTATTCCTTGGCTTGCTCCGGGGTCAGGTCGTCGACATAGGCCTTGCCGGCCTTGATCAGCTCGACGGCCCAGTCGAACAACTGGTCGAAATACTTCGAGGCGTAGCGCACTTCACCGGACCATTCGAAGCCCAGCCACTTGATGTCGCTTTCGATGGCGTCGATGTATTCCTGGTCTTCCTTGGCCGGGTTGGTGTCGTCGAAACGCAGGTGCGTGACGCCACCGAACTCCTGGGCCAGGCCGAAGTTCACACAGATCGACTTGGCGTGACCGATGTGCAGGTAGCCGTTGGGCTCTGGCGGGAAGCGGGTGACGATCTGCGTGTGCTTTCCCGAATCCAGGTCCGCCTGGATGATCGGGCGCAGGAAATTGACCGGGACGGCAGGTCCGGCCTTGGAATTCGAGGTAGGGTCGACAGTGGGCTTGCTCATAGGATCCTTGAACAGACAGGTTCGTGGCCGGTTGGGGCCAAGTAAAACAAAGGGCTTATCATAGCCGAAGCGGTCAAGCCGCTGACAGAGCGTGGCCAAAAACTGCTGCATTTAATGCATGGGCGGTAAAAAACCACCTCGAAATTCCTGCCGGGCACGCTAAACTGCGCGCCTTGGCCGCGATTTCGCCAACCTGGTAAGGCGCGCAGGCGTCCAAACCCACGAATTCCCTGAAAAGAGTAGTGAACATGACTCAAGTCAAACTGACCACCAACCACGGTGACATCGTCATCGAGCTGAACGCCGAGAAAGCGCCGATCACCGTCGCCAACTTCATCGAATACGTTAAGGCCGGCCACTACGAAAACACTGTTTTCCACCGTGTCATCGGCAACTTCATGGTCCAGGGCGGCGGTTTCGAGCCTGGCATGAAGGAAAAGAAAGACAAGCGTCCAAGCATCCAGAACGAAGCGGACAACGGCCTTTCCAACGACAAGTACACCGTCGCCATGGCCCGTACCATGGAGCCGCATTCGGCCTCCGCGCAGTTCTTCATCAACGTCGCCGACAACACTTTCCTGAACCACAGTGGCAAGAACGTTCAGGGCTGGGGCTATGCAGTGTTCGGTAAAGTCACCGAAGGCCAGGACGTCGTCGACAAGATCAAAGGCGTGCAGACCACCGGTAAAGCCGGTCACCAGGACGTTCCGGTAGAAGACGTGATCGTCGAGAAAGCCGAGATCGTTGAGTGATATTGCTGATTTCAGATTTGCATCTGGAAGAGGAGCGCCCGGACATCACCCGGGCGTTTCTGGATCTGCTCCACAACCGCGCCCGTGGCGCCCAGGCGTTGTACATTCTGGGGGACTTCTTCGAAGCCTGGATTGGCGACGATGGGATGACGCCCTTCCAGCGCTCGATTTGCGCAGCCCTGCGCGAGCTGAGCGACAGCGGCACCCCGATTTTCATCATGCATGGCAACCGCGATTTCCTCATCGGCAAGGGGTTCTGCAAAGCTGCAGGCGCCACCTTGCTCAAGGACCCGAGTGTCGTGCAGCTCCATGGCGAGCCTGTGCTGTTGATGCACGGCGACAGCCTCTGTACCCGCGACCTTGGCTATATGAAGCTGCGGCGCATCCTGCGTAACCCGATCGTGCTGTTTATCCTGCGCCACCTGCCGCTGCGCACCCGCCACAAGCTTGCGCGCAAGCTGCGCAGTGAAAGCCGCGCACAAACGCGCATGAAGACCAACGACATCGTCGACGTCACTCCCGAGGAAGTGCCCAGGGTGATGCAGCAGTTCGGCGTGCGCACCCTGGTCCACGGCCACACGCACCGCCCGGCCATCCATAAGTTGCAGATTGGAGACCAGGCGGCCAAGCGCATCGTGCTGGGGGACTGGGACAAGCAAGGCTGGGCCTTGCAGGTGGATGAGCAAGGGTTTCAGCTGGCGGCGTTTGACTTTGTGAACCCGCAACTGGCGTTGCCGGGTGCCTGATTCCCAAACACCGCGCATCCCTTGTGAACAGAGGTCCTAATGTGGGAGCTGGCTTGCCGGCGATGGCGGTGTGTCAGTCAATTCATTTATCGACTGATCCTGCGTCTTCGCGAGCAAGCCCGCTCCCACCTGGTTGACCGCCTGCTGTCTCAGCTTGAGGTTGTGAAGCCGCAATTGGCGCTGCCTGGTGCTTGATTCCCAAACACCGCGCATCCCTTGTGAACAGAGATCCAAATGTGGGAGCTGGCTTGCCTGCGATGGCGGTCTGTCAGTCAATAGATTTATCGACTGAACCACCGCCTTCGCGAGCAAGACCGCTCCCACCTTGTTGACCGCGTGCTGTCTCAGCTTGAGGTTGTGAAGCCGCAATTGGCGCTGCCTGGTGCCTTATTCCCAAACACCGCGCATCCCTTGTGAACAGAGATCCAAATGTGGGAGCTGGCTTGCTCGCGAAGGCGGTAGATCGGCCACCATTTTCGGCGACTGATACACCGCTTTCGCGGGCAAGCCCGCTCCCACAGTTTTGATCACTGTTCGGGCTCGGGATTGGGGGCTTGCCAATATCCGAGCTGGCGATACAACCCGGTTCAAACCTTGGAATACAACTCAATGTGGGAGCTGGCTTGCCTGCGAAGGCGGTCTGTCAGTCAATAGACTTATCGACTGAACCACCGCCATCGCCAGCAAGCCGGGTCCTACAAGGCTCGGGATGATCCGGGTATCAGTGCCCGGAGGCTTCCGGCCCGGCCTTCGCGCCGAACGGCGGCTTGGCCAGCCATACCAGCAACATCAAGCCCATGAACATCCACCCCAGCAACGTGAAGTAGTCCACGGTGGACATCATGTACGCCTGGCTGGTGAGGATCTGGTCCAGCTGCGCATAGGCCTTGTGCCCTGCCCCACCGAGCGCTTGCAGCGCGTCGCGGGTGGCCGAGTCGTAGGTGGTCATGTTTTCGCTCATGTACGCATGGTGCTGGTCCGCGCGGCGAATCCAGATCCAGGTGGTCAGCGAGGCCGCGAAGCTGCCGCCCAGGGTCCGCAGGAAGGTCGCCAGGCCGGCGCCGTCGGCAATTTGCTGGGGCGGCAAGTCGGACATCAGGATGCTCAGGGTCGGCATGAAGAACAGCGCCACGCCAATGCCCATGAACAGCTGCACCAGAGCGATGTGGGTGAAGTCCACTTCGTTGGTGAAGCCGGCACGCATGAAGCAACTCAGGCCAATCGCCAGGAACGCCAGGCCTGCCAGCAGGCGCAGGTCGAATTTGTGCGCGTACTTACCGACAAACGGCGACATCAGCACCGGCAGGATGCCGATCGGCGCCACCGCCAGGCCGGCCCAGGTCGCGGTATAGCCCATCTGGGTTTGCAGCCACTGCGGCAGGATCAGGTTGATGCCGAAGAAGCCCGCATACCCCAGGATCAACACGATGGTGCCGATGCGGAAGTTCCGGTAGGCGAACAGCCGCAGGTTGACCACCGGGTGCTTGTCGGTGAGTTCCCAGATGATGAACACCGCCAGGGCAATCACCGAAATCGCCGCACCGATGATGATGAAGTTGGACTCGAACCAGTCCAGGTCGTTGCCCTTGTCGAGGATGATCTGCAAGGCGCCGACCCCGACGATCAGGCTCAACAGCCCCACATAGTCCATCGGCTGGTAACTGGTGACCACCGGGCGTTTCTTCAGCTGCGAACGCACCACCATCACCGCGAAGATCCCGATGGGCACGTTGATGAAGAAGATCCACGGCCAGCTGTAGCTGTCAGTGATCCAGCCGCCGAGGATCGGCCCGGCAATCGGCGCCACCACCGTGACCATCGCCAGCAAGGCCAGGGCCATGCCGCGCCTCGCCGGCGGGTAGACCGCGATCAGCAGCGTCTGGGTCATCGGGTACAACGGCCCGGCAACCAGGCCTTGCACGACCCGAAAGGCGATCAGCTCGGGCATCGAGGTGGAAATACCACACAGGAACGACGCCAGCACAAACAGCAGGGTCGCCCACAGGAACAACTTCACTTCGCCAAAGCGCCGGCTCAACCAGCCGGTCAGCGGCAAGGCAATCGCGTTGCTCACCGCAAACGAGGTGATCACCCAGGTGCCCTGCTCCGAACTCACGCCGAGGTTGCCGGAAATGGTCGGCAACGCCACGTTGGCGATGGTGGTGTCGAGCACCTGCATAAAGGTCGCCAGCGACAGGCCAATAGTGGCCATCAACAGGCTGGGTGGCGTGAAGGAGGCGTTATTGCTCATCAGCGTTGCGCAGCCTTGGGTGCGGCGCTGCTGTTGTCATGGATCAACTGCGTGATCATGGCGTCAGCCTCGGCCAGTTGGCGGTCATACACGTTGGTGGTGAACGAAGCCTTTTGCGGCGCCTGCTGCGCCAGGACCGGGCCGCTCTGGTCGTGCAGGTCGACATTGACCACGGTGCTCAAGCCCACTCGCAGTGGGTGCTTGGCCAGCTCATCGGCGTTGATGTGGATACGCACGGGTACACGCTGCACGATCTTGATCCAGTTACCGGTGGCGTTCTGCGCCGGCAGCAGGGCAAACGCGCTGCCGGTACCGGCGCCCAGGCTGTCCACGGTGCCGCTGAATTTCACGTCACTGCCGTAGATATCCGATTCGATATCCACCGGCTGGCCGATGCGCATGTCGCGCAGTTGGGTTTCCTTGAAGTTGGCGTCGATCCACAGCTGGTCCAGCGGAATCACCGCCATCAGCGCAGTGCCCGGCTGGACGCGCTGGCCCAGTTGCACGGTGCGCTTGGCCACGTAGCCGGTGACCGGCGCGATCAAGGTGCTGCGCGCATTGGTCAGGTAGGCCTGGCGCAGTTGCGCGGCGGCGGCCTGGACGTCCGGGTGCGACGAAATCACGGTGTCGTCCACCAGCGCGCTGGTGGTCTTGAACTGCTGCTGCACGTTGGCCAGGGCGTTTTGCGCCGAGGTCAGGTCGTCACGGGCGTGGGAGAGTTCTTCCTGGGAGATCGCGCCGCCCGCGGCGAGGTTCTTACGACGGTTGTAGTTGTCCTGGGCCTTCTGCACATTGGCTTGCTGCGCCAGCACCTGGGCTTTCATCCCGTCGACGTTGCTGTACAAACCCCGCACCTGGCGCACGGTGCGGGCCAGGTTGGCCTGGGCACTTTGCAGGCCGACGGCGGCATCATTCGGGTCGAAGTTGACCAGCACCTGGCCTTCGTGGACCAGGTCGCCGTCGTCGGCGCCGATGCTGACCACGGTGCCGGTGACCAACGGGGTGATCTCGACCACGTTGCCGTTCACATAGGCGTCGTCGGTGCTTTCATTGAAGCGGCCGTAGAGCTCATACCAGCCCCACACGCCCAGCACGCCGAGGATGACGATCAGCGCGAGGCCGATCAGCATGATCTTGCGTTTACGCGGGTTGTTGTCCGCTTTGGGTTGTTCGGTGGCTTTGGGTTGTTCGCTTGCGTTGGTGTTTTCGGCAGTGGCCATGACAAATACCTCAAATTATTCCGTGCGTGTGGCTGGGGTGGTCGCTGCCACGTTGTTGGCGCTGTAGCCGCCACCCAGGGCCTGCATCAATTGAATCGACAGATCGATCTGCGCTGCATTCAGCGTCGCCAGCTGGCGCTGGGCCTGCAGCAACTGCTGCTCGATGCTCAGCACATCCAGGTAGTTGCCGATGCCGGAGCTGTAGCGCTGCACCCCGGTGTCGTAGGACTGCTGGGCAATGTCCGCGGCATGTTGCTGGGCCTGGATCTGCCGACCGGTGTCACGCAGTTGCGACAGGGTGTTGCCGATATCGCCCAGGGCTTGCACCAGGGTCTTGTTGTACTGGGCCACCGCCAGGTCGTAGTCGGCGTCGCGGGCGTCGAGGTCGGCGCGCAGGCGGCCACCGTCGAAGATCGGCAGCGAGATCGTCGGCGCGATGCTGAAGAAGCGGCTGGCCGACCCGAACATCGCGTCACCCAGCAACGACTCGGCCCCGGCGCTCGCGCTCAGGTTGAGGTTGGGGTAGAAGTTGGCCTTGCCGGCGGCAATATTCTTGCTCGCCGCCTCCACGCGCCAACGCGCGGCGATCAGGTCCGGACGACGGCCGAGCAATTCGGCCGGCAATACCGAAGGCACCGCCACGGCGCTGGGTTTCAGCACGTTGGGACGGGTCAACTCACCGCCACGGTCCGGGCCTTTGCCGAGCAGCACGGCGAGGGCGATCTTGGCGCTCTGCAGTTGCTTTTGCGCATCGATCAGTTGCGACTGGGAGCTGGCTTCCAGGCTTTCGGTCTGCTGGTACTGGTACTGGCTGTCGATGCCGGAGTTGAGCCGACGCTTGCCCAGGTCGAGCATTTGCCGGGTGCGCTTGAGGTCATCATTGGCCAGGTCACGCACGATATGCGCCTGGCCCAAATCGCTGTAGGCCTTGGCCACGTTGGCGGCGAGTGTCAGGCGTGCGGCCTGCTGGTCGACTTCGGCGGCACGTGCCTGGCCCAGCGCGGCTTCCCACGCGGCGCGCTGGCCACCCCAGAGGTCGAAGTTGTAATTGAAGCTGGCGCCGATATTGCGCACGGTGGCGTAGGCATCGCCCTGCCCCAGCGGGTCCTGATCCTTGGCCAGGCGTGAGCGGCTCACACCGGCACTGGCATCGAGGGTCGGCATGCGAGCGGCATCCGCCGCATAGGCAGCGGCTTCGGCCTGATGGGCACGGGCGCTGGCCACTTGCATGTCGGGGCTGTTCTGCAGGGCTTCCTGGATCAGGCCGTCGAGCTGTGGGTCGCCCAGGCTTTTCCACCAGTCGGCGGTGGGCCAGGCAGCACTCGACAGCGTCACGCCGCTCAAGGACTTACCGGCCTGCAACGTATTGGCGTCGAGGCGCTGGCCCTGGGTGTCGAGGCCGCTGAAGTTGGCGCAACCGGCCATGCTCATGGCCACCAGCACCAGGCTAAGGGCACGTGTGTTCATTCTTTACCTACCCGCTGCAGGGTGATGGGATCACCGGCAGCTATCAGAATTTTCTTGAGGATCTTTTCCAGGGTTTGCAGCTCACCGGGCTCCAGGGCGCCGGCCAACTGATTCAGCGCATCGGCGCCGATGTGCGGCAGCATGTCCGCCAGGCGCTGGCCTTCGGTGGTCAGCACCAGCTGCACCTGGCGGCGGTCCAGCTCGGAACGCTTGCGACCCAGCAGGCCCTTTTGCTCCAGGCGGTCGAGCATGCGGGTCATCGAGCCACTGTCCAGGGACAGGTTGCGGCACAGCTCCGCCGGGGTGTCGACGCCGTACTGCGCCATGATGATCAGCACCTTGAACTGCGCGGCGGTGATGCCATGGGGTTCCATATGGGTGTCGATGATGCGGTCTTTGAGCAGTGCGGCGCGGCCCAGCAACAGGCCGAGATGGCAGTTGTGGAAGTTGTCAGGGGTGAAGTGTTTCATCGGAAGTCACCTTATTACTGCCTAGGCAGTGAATGTATGACGAGATGTTACTGCTTAGGCAGCGAATGTCAAATGGAATAATTAGCTTGCTTGCTAATTAGCTGACAGGCGGCAGAAAACCGGAACTGCAGGCGCAGGCTTGCCGGCGATAGCGGCGTATCAGTCAATGAAAACATCGACTGATGAACCGCTATCGCCGGCAACAGGGGAAGGTCAGAAATCGCGCTTGTAGAAGATATCCAGAGAGCTGGCCACGCCGCTCGCCACTTCCAGGTACACCTTCTTGCTCAGCAGATAACGCAAGGCAATGGTGCTGGCCGGTTCGAACACCCCGACCCCGTAGCGGAGGCTGAGTTTCTCGGTGATCTTGCCGCTGGCTACCACCGCCGTGGTAGTGCCACTGCCTTGGGTGTCGAGGTCAAAATCCTGGATACCGAGTTTGTTGGCGATGTCCGAGGTCACCCCGGCGCTGCCCATCAGCCCCAGGCCCAAGGCGGCTTGGGCAAGCATGTTGTTGTCTTCGCCGGTGCTGCTCAGCGGGCGCCCCAGTACCAGGTAGGACAGCGCCTGCTCCTGGCTCATCGCCGGCTCCGAGAAGATCTGCGTGGTCGGCTGCTCGGCACTGCCGCTGAGGCGGATACCGGCGACCACGTCGTCGGTCTTGCGGACCGCTTCGATGTCCAGGTAGGGCTGGTCGATCGGCCCGGCGAACAGCAGGCGTGCGCGACGCACATCGAGGCGCTGCCCGTAGGCGCGGTAGCGGCCGTCGTTGAGCCACAGCTCGCCACGGGTGTCCATGTTGTCGCCGATGTGCACATGGCCCTGCACCTTGGCGGTCAGGCCGAAGCCGGCGAAGTTGAGCTTGTCCTCGCCTACCGCGACGTCGATATCCATGGCCATCGCCATCGGCGGCTTGCCCTCCTCGGTCTGGCTGCCGACGATCACGGTGTCGTCCGAGACCTTGACCGTCGACGGCGGCAGCTCACGCACGGTGATGTCGCCGCGCGGGATCTGCACCTTGCCGGCAATCGCCAGTTTGTCGTTCTTCAGGCTGATCTTCAGGTCGGGCGCCACTTCCAGCACCGCATAAGGCTCCACCGTGACCGGCAGTTGCGAGCCTTGGAGGCTGAGGTCCACCACCAGTGCCTGGCCCCAGTCGATCTGGCCCTTGAGGCTGCCCTGCCCGGCCTTGCCACTGCGCCAGGCGCCATTCAATTGCACACTCTCGCCGGCAATCAGCGCCTGCACGTTCAGGCCTTCAAGGCTGACCGGCAGCTGCGGCCCGGACACTTCACCGCCCACCAGGTTGACGTTGCCGTTGACCTGCGGTGCCAGCAATCCGCCGGAAATCCGCCCGCTGCCGTTGAGCTTGCCGGTGAGTTTTTCCACCATCGGCACAAACGGCCGGGCCACGGCGAGGTCGAGGCCAGTGAGGCTGAAATTGCCGGTGATCGGCTTGTTTTTCGGCAGAGGATTGATCTGCGCCTGCAGCAACAGTTCGCCGAGCTGGCCGCCACGGAAGTTAAGCTGAGTGTCGATGCGCTTGGGGTTGAGGGTGGTTTCCAGCTTGAGGGTGTCATAGGGGAAATCCAGCCACTGGTCCTTGTCCTTGACGCGCAAGGTGCCGCCGCTGGCATCCACCGAGATCACGCCTTTGGGCCCGCTGTCGGGCAGGTCGAGTTGCACGTCGGCATTCAGCTTGCCCTGCCACGCGAAGTCCTTGGGCAAAAACGCCGCCAGGCTGTCGATGGGGAACTGCTTGAGGTGGTAGCGCAGCTTCGGCTCGGGCATCAGGCGCTGGTCTTCACCGCACAGGCTGGCCGCGCCGGACACCCAGCAGTGCGCGGCAAATGTCAGCTTGCCGTCGGCCAGGCGTTCGATTTTTGCCGGGGCCTGCAGCTTCCAGTCCTGGCCCCCGGCTTGCACATCGCCACTGGCCAGGCGCCCGCGCCAGTTGCCTTTATCAAGGTTGCCATCCAGGGCCAGGGCCAGTTTGACCAACGGACCGGCCAGGTCCAATTGGACCTTCTGGCTCTTGATATCACCTTGGGCACTGGCCGTGAGGGTGCCGACTTGAGTGTCGCCGGCCTGGATGCCGCTGCCCTTGAGGTCGATCCTGGCGCGCTGGGCGCTGTCCAGGTTGGCGTCCAGGCTCAGGCTTTGCAGGCGATTATCGGCGAATGCCAGTTGCTGGCCCTTGAGGTCGAGCTTGCCTTGCGGCGCCTGGAGGCTCCCGGCCACGTCGAGCCGGCCATTGACCTGCCCACGCAGCTGCGGCCACAGCTGGGCCAGGCGCGCCAGCTTGATATCGATCTGCCCGGCCAGGCGTTGCTGCAGGCTGCCGCTGCCGTTGATGCTGTTGTCGCCCAGGCGAATATCCAGGTTGGCCAGGGTCCACTGCTCGCCCGCGCCTTCGGCCTTGGCGGCCAACACGGCGGTTTGCCCGCGCAGGCGGCCCTTGAGGTCGAGGTCGGCGTTGAGCTTGAGCTGTTCGTTCTTGAATTCACCTTGGCTGCGCAGCGGCCCGGCGAGGGTGCCGGGCAACTCGGCGACCCAGTACGCCGGGTTCAGCGCCGACAGGTCGAGCGCGGTGTCCCAGGCGATGCCGTCGGCAAACTGCAAGTTGAGGTGGCCTTCGGCCTTGCCTTGGCCGGCGCTGAGTTTCAGCTCGGGCAGGAACACTTGCTTGAGGTCGCCGCTGAAGGGCGTGACCACCGTGAACTTGCCGGCCGGGCCGTCGAGGTCGGCCTTGAGATTGCCGAGGTAGTTGCCGTCCTTGTAGGAGACTTCACCGTTGAAGGTGCGCAATACGACCTGTGGCTCGTCGATCAGCGGGTACAGGCGATGCCACGGGAAGTCCAGCCAATCGATCCTGGCCTCGGCACTGAAGCCTTGCTGCCAGTCCAGCTGCGCCGTCAGTTTCAGGCTCTGGCGTTCACCGGCATTCAGGTCGAGGCCGGCGATCTGCGCGCCCTTGGCGTCGACCTTGCCTTGCAACAGCAGGTCCACCGGGCCCTTTTCCGCCGGCAGCACGGCCTTGCCCAGCAGCTGGTAGCCGCTGCTCAAGTCGCCTTTGGCGCTGAGGTCGAGTTGATTGAGTTGCAGGGTATCGGGCAAATCGGCGCTCGGCTTGAAGCCGTCCGCGGTAATGTGCAACTGCGCGGGCAGGTTTTCCGCCAGGGGTTGCAGCTCGCCGCGCAGTTTGGCCGGCAGGTAACCGCTGCTGTCGGCGTCGAGCTTGAGGGTCTTGAGCAAGTCGCCCTCGACCTTGAGCGCCACTTTCCACGGCGCACCACCGGGGGCGTAAGGCAGGCTCAGGTCACCGCTGGCGGTCAACGGCCAGTCGCCGCGGGGTTGCAGCAGGCCGGCAAGGTCCAGCACCAGGTCGTCGCGTTGCAGGTGCACCGATTCGATCTGCATCCCGGCGGCGGTCCAGTGCGCTGCCAGCTGCAGGCCCTTGAGTTCCTCGCTGCCATTGAACAGCAGGCTACCGACGCGAACGTCGCCCAATTGAATGGAAACGGGCAACTTCAGATCCGGCAATTGAATCGGACCGCTGCTCTCTTCGGTGTTCGGCGCAAACTGCAGGCTGACTTGATCCACGTCCAGGCGATTGATGCACACGGTCATGCGCAACAGGCACGCCGGCGACCAATCCAACGTCGGCGCCTTCAGCTCGACACGACTGCCGTCTTGCGCCCACAGCAGATGGTCGGCGCTCCACTGGCCGCCCAAATGCCCTTGGAAATTCTCCAAGCTCAACCCCGGCACACGCCCCAGGGCCCAGCGACTGCCGGCCTGGGTGCCGAGGATTGCCCACAGTGCCAGCAACAGCACGGCGAGGATTGCCAGTACGGCCAGCCCCGCTATTTTTACACCACGCATCACAGCTCAGGCCCCATGGAAAAGTGCAAACGAACGCCGCCCGGGTCTTCCAGGGCATGGGCCAGGTCCAGGCGGATCGGCCCCACCGGCGAGACCCAGCGAATGCCGACACCGACGCCGGTCTTGAGGCTGGGCAGCTCCAGGGAATTGAACGAGTTGCCCTGGTCGATAAAGGTTGCGATCCGCCATTTCTCGGCGATGGAGTATTGGTACTCGGCGCTCAGGGCCACCATGTAGCGGCCGCCGATACGGTCGCCGCGGTCGTTCTCAGGCGAGAGCGTCTGGTACTCGTAACCACGCACGCTCTGGTCGCCGCCGGCGAAGAAGCGCAGCGACGGCGGTACCGACTTGTAGCCATTGGTCGCGCTGCCGCCGACCTGGGCCCGGGCCAGGAACCGGTGGTTGTCCCACAGGGTGGTCAAACCCTTGACCATGGCCGTGCCGTAAAGCAGGTTGGTGTCGGAGCCCAGGCCCTCCTTCGCGACCTTGGTGTCGAACTGCAGGCGGTAGCCGTTGTGCGGGTCGATGCGGTTATCGCTGCGCAGGTAGGAATAGCTGATGCCGGGCATGACCAGGTTGCTGAGGCCGGAGTCATTGCCCAGGCGATATTCTTCGCGCTGGTATTTGAGCGAGATCACGCGGGTCCAGCCGCTGGGCAACTTGCTGTGCCATTCAGGGCCGAGGGTGAGCAATTTACTCAAGGTGTCGGTATTGGCGATCTCTTCATTCTGGTAACCGCCGGCGAAGCGCAATTTATCGGTGAGCGGCGGGTCCAGCGGAATGTCGTACCACAGGCCGACGTTCTGGCGTGGCGCCGACAGTTCGGCCTCCCAGCCATAGCTGTGGCCCTGGGGGTTGACCCAGTGACGAGTCCAGTTGGCTTTGCCGCGCGGGCCGACGTCGGTGGAGAAGCCCAGGCCCAGGCCCATGGTGCGCGGCTTGCGGGTTTGCAGGTTGACGGCCACCGGAATCACGTCTTTGCTCGAGGCCGCCGGGGCGGCGTCCACGCGCACGCCTTCGAAAAAGCCGCTGGCCTGCAGGTTCTGGTTGAGTTCGGCAATCAGTTCGGAATCGTAGGGGTCACCACTTTTGAACGGCACCATGCGTTGCAGCAGGTCTTCGTCAAACGGCGTATCGCCGGCAAAGCTGACCTTGCCCAGGGTGTAGCGCGGGCCACTGTCATAGATGAGTTCGATATCGGCGACGCCGGCCTGCGGGTCAACCGAGAGTGTCTGGCGAGTAAAGCGCCCGCTGAAAAAGCCGTAGCGCGACGCCTGGTTCTGGATCAGGCGCTTGGCGTCTTCGTAATGGCCGTGGTTGAGCACGGCGCCGGATTTGAGGTCGTCACTGGCGGGCACGCGAAACGTCTTGAGGTTCGCGGCAGGACCGTCGACCCGAATGGTCACGTTGCGCAAATGCACCGGCTCGCCGGGGTCGATGGTGAGGATCAGGCGCGGGTTCTTGCCGCCCTTCACATCACTCTCGATCAGTGGCTGATAGAAACCCAGAGCCTGCGCGGCTTTGCGCGCCTGCTCCTCGGCGCCACGGCTGAACCGCAGCAAGGCCTCTTCATCACGATCGCCCACCCCGCCGATATAGCCTTCGATGTTGGCTTTCAACGCGTCGTTTGATGGCTTGATCCGCACGTCCAATTCGCTTTGTGCGAATGCGCCGCAGCTGGTGAACAGCAGAACCAAGCCGCTGGTAAATCTTCCTGGAAACTTCATAGGCGCGGATGCTACACGAGCAAGGGAGACTCTTTGAACTCAGAATTGTCTGAATAATTCTGTCTTAAGCCGTTGCAGCATGTAACACCTGCGGATTGGGGTGGAAAAAAACGTGCTCAAGGACAGGTCCTATAGCGACTTCGCCGATTTCCTCATAGCCCTGACGCTTGTAGAACTCCAGATAGCGAGAATTCCCCGTATCCAGCACCACCCCGGACGAATGCGGGTCTTCGGCGCACCAATTGTGTACGGCTTCCAGCAGTTGCTCGCCGTAATGCTTGCCCTGGAATTGCGGATGAATGCCCAGCAGCGGCAGCACATGCACCGATTCGCTGGGCAGGCAGGCCAACACCGCCTGATGGTATTCGAGGTAGCGACGGGTGCCGCGTACACCGGTGCTCAACCACATGCGCAGCTGCCAGGCCCAGCTTTCGGTGATCCCCAGGCGCCGTTGCGGGGGGGCGATCAACGCGATGCCGATCAGGCGGTCGTTGATGAACAGGCCAATCGCCGGCAGTTTCTGGAAAAAGTGCTGCTTGACCAGCTCGCGCACGGTGGCACGGACCCGTTGTTCATAGCCTGGGCGCTCGGCTTCAAAGATGTAGGCGAACGTCGGCTCATGCCGATAGGCCTGGTACAGCAGGGAGCGGGCCTCGCGGGAATAGCCGCTGTTGAGCAGGCGAATATCGGCAATGGCAGTCGAGGTTTCAGGCATACAGTCAATCTCCCTGGGCACCATTCAAAGGATGGCGTTCTTATGGGTACGAACCTACGCAGCACCAGTCGTTCCCAGACATTAGCAGTGCATCTGTCCTACCGCCACGCTGGCCCCCGTCCGACTTGTCCGCTAGCATCGCCCTTTTGCCAGGACTGGACTGCCGACCATGAAAATCGTCTCCTTCAATATCAACGGGCTGCGCGCCCGCCCTCATCAGCTGGCGGCGCTGATTGAAAAACACCAGCCCGACGTGATCGGCCTGCAGGAAACCAAGGTCCACGACGACCAGTTCCCCCTCGCCGAAGTGCAGGCCTTGGGCTACCACGTGTACTACCACGGGCAAAAAGGTCACTACGGCGTGGCGCTGCTGTCGCGCAAAGAAGCCCTGAGCGTGCACAAAGGCTTTGCCAGCGATGAAGAAGACGCCCAGCGCCGCTTTATCTGGGGCACCTTCGCCGACGAGAACGGCCAGCCGGTCACCATCATGAACGGCTATTTCCCCCAGGGCGAAAGCCGTGACCACCCCACCAAGTTCCCGGCCAAGCAGCGCTTCTACGCAGACTTGCAGCAACTGCTGGAAAGCCAGTTCAGCAATGACCAGGCACTGGTGGTGATGGGCGATGTAAATATTTCCCCGGAAGATTGCGACATCGGCATCGGCGCCGACAACGCCAAACGCTGGCTGAAAACCGGCAAGTGCAGCTTCCTGCCGGAAGAGCGCGAGTGGATGGCACGCCTGAAGAACTGGGGCCTGGTGGACAGCTTCCGCCACCTCAACCCGGACGTGGCCGACCGTTTCAGCTGGTTCGACTACCGCAGCCGCGGGTTTGAAGACGAGCCCAAGCGCGGGCTGCGCATCGACGTGATCCTTGCATCCAACGGCCTGGTGCCACGGGTCAAGGATGCCGGGGTGGATTACGAATTGCGCGGGCTGGAAAAACCGTCGGACCATGCGCCGATCTGGCTTGAACTGAGCTGACCACACGCTCCACTGTAGGAGCCGGCTTGCCGGCTCCTACGGTTGCTCGTCACATGAATGCAATCTTGCTGACTTAATCTCGCCGCACCCCCTTTGGCTTGAGAAGGTGCCGGCATGATGCTGCGCGTTCTGTTAGTGCTGACCCTTTTTCCTCTCTTCGCTGTCGCTGCTTCCCTCCCCGTTCCCGAGCAAGGCCCCGCCTTGCGCATCCAGGGCTCCAACACCATCGGTGCGGCGCTCGGCCCCGCGTTGGTCAAGGGCTTGATGGAACATCAAGGCTTGCAGGGCGTGCACAGCGAACCTGGCGATGGCGCCAATGAACAGCGGGTCATCGGCAAGACACGCCAGGGCAAGACCGTGACCATCGAAGTCGCGGCCCACGGCTCCAGCACCGGATTTGCCGCACTTAAAAAAGCCGGCGCCGACCTTGCTGCGTCTTCGCGTCCGATCAAGGACAGCGAGCTGGTGGACCTCGAACCCCTGGGCGACCTGAAAAGCCCCGGCGCCGAGCAGGTGATCGCCATCGACGGCCTGGCCATCATCCTCAACCCGCAAAACCCACTGAACAGGTTGAACACCGAACAACTGGCGCAGATCTTCAACGGCGAAGCCAGCACCTGGGAGGCCCTCGGTGGCATCGGCGGGCCCATTCACGTGTACGCGCGCGATGATCAATCCGGCACTTACGACACGTTCAAGGAGCTGGTGCTGAATCGGCGCAGCAAGCCTCTCGTCGCATCAGCCAAGCGTTTCGAGTCCAGCGAAGCGCTGTCCGATGCGGTCAGCCAGGATCCCCAGGGCATCGGTTTCATCGGCCTGCCCTACGTGCGCCAGGCCAAGGCGCTGGCGATTGTCGACGGCGATTCGCAACCGATGCTGGCGCTCAACAGCCTGATCGCTACCGAGGATTACCCGCTGTCGCGCCGCTTGTTCTTTTACCTGCCACCGTCCGGGCACAACCCCTGGGCCAAGGCGCTGGTGGACTTCACCCAGACCAGCAAGGGCCAGGCGATCGTCGCGGCCAACGGGTTTATCGCACAGCAGGTGCAGGCGATCGCGGTGCAGCCACGTCCATCGATGCCCGAGGATTATCAGGCTATCGCCCGTGAGGCCCAGCGGCTGACGGTGAATTTTCGTTTCGAGGAAGGCAGCGCAAGCCTCGACAACAAGGCGCGCCAGGATCTGCAGCGCGTGGTGACGTACCTGAAAAGCCATGAAAAGCTGGATAAACAAGTGACGCTGGTGGGCTTCGGCGACGCCAAGAACGACCCGCAGCGCGCCGCGCTGCTGTCGAAGTTGCGCGCGATGGCGGTGCGCCGTGAGCTGGTCAAGAGCGGCGTGGTACTGCGCGATATCCGTGGGTTCGGCGCGCAGATGCCGGTGGCGGCGAATACGGCGGACGAGGGGCGGATCAAGAATCGGCGGGTGGAGGTGTGGGTGTACTGAAAAGCGCCAAGCAAGCGCCCACTAACCACCCACCCTGTGGTGAGCGGGCTTGCCCCGCGTTGGGCTGCGCAGCAGGCCCCATCAAGAAGGCCGCGGCCCATCAGGTAAATAGAGTGCTCAGGTTTCAGGGGGGGCTTCGCCCCAACGCGGGCAAGCCCGCTCACCACAATCCCGCTCACCACAATGGAGCGCGTTTCGAGCGGCCTTTTTACTGCCCGCTGCGCATCAACTCTTTAGGCACATATTTGCCGATCTCGAACTTGCCGATCGCTGCGCGGTGCACTTCGTCCGGGCCGTCGGCCAGGCGCAGGGTGCGTTGCATGGCGTACATGTAAGCCAGCGGGAAGTCGTTGGACACACCGGCGCCGCCGTGGATCTGGATCGCGCGGTCGATCACCTTCAAGGCGACGTTCGGTGCCACCACCTTGATCTGGGCGATTTCGCTTTTCGCCACTTTATTGCCCACGGTGTCCATCATGTAGGCGGCCTTCAAGGTCAGCAGGCGCGCCATGTCGATTTCCATGCGCGAGTCGGCGATCTTGTCGATATTGCCGCCCAGGCGCGCCAACGGCTTGCCGAAGGCGGTGCGGCTGACGGAGCGCTTGCACATCAGTTCCAGTGCGCGCTCGGCCATGCCGATTGAGCGCATGCAGTGGTGGATACGGCCCGGGCCAAGGCGCCCCTGGGCGATCTCGAAGCCACGGCCTTCACCGAGCAGCACGTTTTCATACGGCACACGCACGTTGTCAAACAGCACTTCGGCATGGCCGTGGGGGGCGTCGTCGTAACCGAATACCGGCAGCGGCCGGACGATTTTCACGCCGGGGGCGTCCACCGGCACCAGGATCATCGAGTGTTGCTGGTGGCGCGGCGCGTCCGGATTGCTCAGGCCCATGAAGATCAGAATCTTGCAGCGCGGGTCGCAGGCGCCGGAGGTCCACCACTTTTTACCGTTGATCACCCACTCGTCGCCCTGGCGCTCGGCGCGGGCGGCCATGTTGGTGGCGTCCGAGGAGGCCACATCCGGCTCGGTCATGGCGAATGCCGAGCGAATCTCGCCGCGCAGCAGCGGTTCGAGCCAGCGTTGTTTCTGTTCTTCATTGGCGTAGCGCACCAGCACTTCCATGTTGCCGGTGTCGGGAGCGGAGCAGTTGAACGGCTCCGGGCCCAGCAGCGAGCGACCCATGATTTCGGCCAGCGGCGCGTATTCAAGGTTGGTCAGGCCGGCGCCCAGTTCGGATTCGGGCAGAAACAGGTTCCACAGGCCTTCGGCCTTAGCCTTGGCTTTCAGCTCTTCCATGATGGCGGTGGGCTGCCAGCGATCACCTTCGCTGACCTGGCGTTCGAACACCGGCTCGGCCGGGTAAACGTAAGCATCCATGAACGCAGTGACGCGTTCACGCAGTTCCTGAACCTTGGGCGAATAGGCGAAATCCATGAGCAGCTCCCTTCTCTGAGAGGTTGTTTAGGTCATGCAATCGATGCTAGAACAGCGCTGATAATTTACCTAGCCTATTCTCGGCGTGTATTAACATTCATCACCGATATATGATCGGCGTATGGACACCTAACAATAAGAGCGCAACGAAATGAATCTGAGCAAGGTCGACCTCAACCTGTTTATCGTCTTTGACGCGATCTACACCGAAGCCAACCTGACCCGCGCCGGGCAGATTGTCGGCATTACCCAGCCGGCGGTGTCCAACGCCCTGGCGCGTCTTCGGGAAACCTTCAACGACCCGCTGTTCGTGCGCACCGCCCAGGGCATGGTGCCTACGCCGATGGCGCAGAACATCATCGGCCCGGTGCGCAATGCGCTATCGTTGCTGCGGGTGTCGGTGCAGGAAAGCCGCATCTTCAACCCGCAGCAGGCGGCCAAGACCTATCGCATCAGCATGACCGACCTCACCGAGGCGGTGATTCTGCCCCTGCTGTTCCAGCGCCTGCGCCGCCTGGCGCCGACCGTGGTGATCGAGAGCTTCCTGTCCAAACGCCGCGAGACCACCAAGGAACTGGCGGCCGGGCGCCTGGATTTTGCCGTGGATGCGCCGCTCAATACCGACCCGCAAGTGCGCCACGTCAAGCTGATGGAAGACCGCTACGTGTGTGCCATGCGCAAGGGCCACCCGATGGCGGGCAAGGACAAATTCACCCTGGATGACTACCTGTCGCTGACCCACATTCATATCTCCAGCCGCCGCAACGGCCTGGGCCACGTCGACCTGGCCCTGGGCAAGATGGGCATCCAGCGCAAGATCGCCCTGCGCTCCCAGCATTACCTGATGGCCTCGCAGGTGCTGCAGCAGACCGACATGGTCATGACCGTGCCGGAGCGTTTCGCCCGTCGCCATGAACTGCACTGGTTCAACCTGCCGGTCAACGATGTGCCGCCGGTGGAAACCCACCTGTACTGGCACGAAAGCACCGACCAGGACCCGGCCAATCGCTGGATGCGCGAGCAGATGATCGAGCTGTGCCAGCAAGTGACCGCGCATGAGAAGAAGCTCGATGGCAAGCAGGCCTGACCCCGGGTGGGCGGACTTGCTGTGGCGAGCGGGCTTGCCCTGCGTCGGGCGGCGAAGCAGCCCCCTGAGCAATCCGCCTTGACGTAAACGTCAACCTGACATTAGCTTAGCGCCAAGACCTTCTTGAGCGCCCCCATGAGCACCACCTACAGCATCTCCGACCTCGCCCGCGAGCTCGACATCACGACCCGCGCCATTCGCTTCTATGAAGAACAAGGCCTGCTGGCCCCGGAACGCCGGGGCCAGGAGCGCATCTACTCGGCGCGTGACAAGGTCAGCCTGAAGCTGATCCTGCGCGGCAAGCGCATTGGCTTTTCCCTGGCCGAGTGTCGCGAGCTGATCGAACTCTACGACCCCACCAGCGGCAACCATATCCAGCTCAACAGCATGCTCGCGAAGATCGCCGAGCGCCGTGAGCAACTGGAGCAACAGTTGCTGGATATCGAACAGATGAAACTGGAACTGGACACCGCCGAAGAGCGCTGCACCCAGGCCCTCGCCCAGACCATGAATCAGGCCGGTCATTAACCAGAAGGTAGCTGCCATGCCCCTCCCCTCACACGTACGCCTGGTGGAAGTCGGCCCGCGCGACGGTTTGCAGAACGAAGCCCAGCCCATCAGCGTGGCCGACAAGGTTCACCTGGTGGATGCCCTCAGCGCGGCGGGCTTGAGCTATATCGAAGTCGGCAGCTTTGTCTCGCCCAAGTGGGTGCCGCAGATGGCCGGCTCTGCCGAGGTGTTCGCGCAGATCCAGCGCAAGCCCGGCGTGACCTACGGCGCACTGGCGCCGAACCTGCGCGGCTTTGAAGACGCGCTGGCGGCCGGGGTGAAGGAAGTCGCAGTGTTTGCCGCGGCGTCCGAGGCGTTTTCCCAGCGCAACATCAACTGTTCCATCAGTGAAAGCCTGGAACGCTTTGCGCCGCTGATGGCACAGGCCAGGCAGCACGGCATCAGCGTGCGTGGCTATGTGTCCTGTGTGCTGGGCTGTCCGTACGAGGGCGAGATCGCGCCGGAGCAAGTGGCGGCGGTCGCGCGCGAACTGTATGCGATGGGCTGCTATGAAGTGTCCCTGGGCGACACCATCGGCACCGGCACGGCAGGCGCCACTCGCAGGTTGTTCGACGTGGTGGGCGCGCAGGTGCCACGCGACAAGTTGGCCGGCCACTTCCATGACACCTATGGCCAGGCCATCGCCAATATCTACGCCAGCCTGCTCGAAGGTATCAATGTGTTCGACAGCTCTATCGCGGGCCTCGGCGGCTGCCCCTACGCCAAGGGCGCCAGCGGTAACGTCGCCACCGAAGACGTGCTCTACCTGCTCAATGGCCTGGGCATTCACACCGGTGTCGACCTGGACGCATTGATGCGCGCGGGCCAGCACATCAGCCAGGTGTTGGGCCGGCCTACCGGCTCGAGGGTGGCCAAGGCACGTAACGCCAGTTGAGTAGCGCGGGCGTGACAATGTGTTACCGCACAGCTACACATCGAGTAACACGGGAACATATTTTGTCGCATTTGCCGTAGGCCGTTGCCCACACAAAATTTAAATCATTGATTTTAAAGGGTTTTGTAAAGTTGGCACGGCTTCTGCTATCTCTATGGCATAACAAGAATAAAAAGCGCCAAACCTAATAAAAATAAGACGAAACGACTCTGACATAACAAAAACAACACGGCAGAGACGCAGCTAACAGATTTTTTTGGAGAAGATGTGCTTCGCAGGGTACGGCGTGCCGCAACCCGCAACCGGTTAGAGAAAAATAAAACTACCTCAGGTAGCTACCCACTGGTTGGATCGATAACGAAGAAGCAGATCAGCGCTCAAAAAAATACGTTTGCTCTTGACCCCGGATGGGGGTCGCCAAAAACAGCGGTAAAGGGTAACGGTTGCCAAAAACAACAATAGACCGCCCCTCAATAATAAAAAAAGAGCACGCAACGACAAATTAAAGGGGACCCTCGGGTCCCCTTTGTGCTTTCTGCACTTCACGCGTTTACAGCGATGTGCCTTCCTGGGCCGCAGCGTTGTTAAGCACCTTGCGTGTCAGGGTTCGCAGCGCACGCTGTTCCAGCGCCTGACGTGCGGTACTCACCTGCTTGAGTTGCGTCTCGAAAAAAGCACTCTGCATCGAGCCCGCCACCAGCACTTCATCCCTATGCTTGCCCAACAGCCCCGCCAGCCGGTCGGCCGCCTCGTTATAGTTTGCCTGCCACACGTCTTTCGTAGCCTGGTCTGCTGCACTGTCTTTCTCACCTTCAAGATCCGACAGTTCGAACAATGCGGTGCTTTTCTCGTCGAGCACCGCCAGTTCCGGCGTCATCAGCGCGTTCAGCTCTTTTGGGTAGCGGGTACGAAGGTGCTTTTCCCAGAACGTACGCCCTAC
Organism: Pseudomonas sp. 13B_2.1_Bac1; assembly: GCF_025466155.1. Lineage (NCBI taxonomy): Bacteria > Pseudomonadati > Pseudomonadota > Gammaproteobacteria > Pseudomonadales > Pseudomonadaceae > Pseudomonas > Pseudomonas sp. 13B_2.1_Bac1. Next base: position 23,763 of record NZ_JANLOH010000086.1, read on the forward strand.
AAAAAAGGACTCCTCCTCCCCGACATTGCGTTCGTCACGCAACACACGTGCATAAGCCTCATCAATCGCTTCGGAACTGACACTGGCCTGGTGGGGAAACAGCATTTCACGGGCGTTGATCGGCAACCCCAGCCGGTCTGCAAGGCGGATACGATAAGCCAGGATGACTTCGACCTGCTCAGTGAACCCGGGCGTCCTGGCCTCAACATCGCGCTGCGCAATAGCGTCCACCAGGCTTAGACGGAACAGCTTCCTGGCAGTGGCTATCAGTGCACCTTCAGCGTCCTCCGTTTGCGCCAATGCGAGCGCCCTGGCACCCAAAAGCTCACTCTCAAGGTTCATGAATTCAACCGCACTGCCGTCGCCACAGGTGACTCGATCGTCGGCGATGGAAAATAACGCCTCCCGAATAGGCTGGCTTTCGCTTGCCGCCTCAAGCATGTCCCAAACCCGCCGCGCGAGTATGGGCCGCGTCGTTTTACTGGTGTACTCGGCACTGCGGGTGGTGTCGGCCAATACCGTAAAAAAAGCCGCCGAATCAGGGCTGGCGATAAGCTCGTCCCAGACCTCGCCACGTTGCGCCAACGCGGTGGCCGACGCCCCATCCAACCAGCGCCCGCGCGCTTCACTCGCCGTTACGTGCTCGTCCCATCGCGGCTCGTTCAGTGGCGCGCCGATTCGAAGGCGCGCACGGGTGGCCGCCGAAAATGGGTTGTCGTGCACGTTGATGCGCTCCAGATGCTGGTAAGCATACTCAGGCAACGTGATGATCTGGTTTGTGTGCAAGTCGATACGGGCCAGATGTGACAAACGTTCGGCACCGACGGGAAAACGGGTGGTGCCGGTATTGGGCAGGTACAACTGGTTCAACTGCCGCATGCCGCTCAGGGCCGCCGACCAACCCAACCGTCGATTGTGCCCCAGGTTCAGGATCTTCAACTGCTGCATGCTCTCCAGGCGCAATCGGCTCGGCTCGCTCAGCTGGATATCATTGCCTTGCAAGTAGAGTTTGGTCAGCCCTGCCCCGCCGTCTCGAAACGCCGGCAGTTGGGTTAAATTGTTTTCGCTCATGTTCAGCCAGCGCAAACCACCAAACGCCTGGAGAAAAGCCAACGAATCGTCTGAAAGCCCCATTCCTCGTAATTTCAAATGGCCCACATGATCCATATTGGCGCTGATCGCAGGCAGCTCACCGATCACTTCTTCGGATAGATCCAGCACATGGCCGATCGGCGTGCCGTCCCCCGCAAATGCCTGCGTGCTACCTCGCTGCCAGGCGTGTTTGATCGCCGCCGAGACTCTGCGCCTTGCACTCGCATAGCCCGATTCCTCTCCCTGCCAGTTGACCAGCGCTTTGTTCAGATCGAAAAACTCGGTTTCCAGGTGCGCCAGCCTCGCCAATAGCACGGCATCCGCCGCGCCTTGAAGCCCGAGCAGGGTCTCGACTTCCGCCAGGGACCTGGAGGGGTAAAGCAGCATGGCTTTCATCGTGCAAACAAACGGACGCTGTGCAGCGCCGCCGACCGGACTCAGCGGATAACCTATACGCCCATCCGCCAGACGCATCGGGGATTTGAAGCCGGGCCTGATCGTTTGCAGGCCCAGCGCGCGCCGGCTTGCCTGCTCGCTCAGCGGCAGGTGCGCCAGTTCTGCTTTCAAGGCCTGGGTGGCGGATCGCAACGCTGGCCAGTGGGTGAACTGACCGCCGCTGGCGGTCCACAGCGCACTGAAAAAGGCGTCCTTGTCACTGCGCCAATAGAGTCGTTGCTGCGGCCCGCTATATAGCATCCACTCCTTCATGTCGCTGCGGATCAGGCGAAGTTGCGTGGGGGCGTCCCTATTGCCGACCCGGTCCAGTACAGGCCCCTCATACGTATCCGCGCGCAACTCAAGACACACCCCTTCCAGTTTCCCCGGGATGGCGGCCAGCTTGTGCAGCGCCAGGTGTACACCGTCCATTGTGAGTTGGTTGTCGAACAGCAGGTCGGCATGCGCGCGCATGACCCGCGCTTTCTGCGCGTAACGGCGTGCCTCCTCGGCCAATCGCAACGGTAAGCGTGATGTGGTTTCACTACGGCGTGCCAGCTCCTCGGGCCTGGCATGGGCGACTATTTCTTCGGCGGCCAATTTAGGCAAGCTGGGAAAGCTGCGCCGCAGCCACTGGACATGGACGTCACTGGAGATATCACCGGCCGACATGTCCAGATTGAACAGCTCACCCCGGGTGTTTTGAGCCGCTTTCAGCAAACGATCCCGGTACCTTGCGGCCCTGGCCGCAGGTGTGCGTTGTTCGCGCATCAGTTGCGCCATACGCTTTTCGGTGAAGGTCGGTTTACCGTCAACGGACCGCTCACCGGGTGAAATGATGCCCATCAGCATCTGCTGCCACAGTACTTTGCGTTCGACCTCGTCCTCTCCCAACAATCCGCGTATTTCATCTTCAGTCATTTGCTCAAGCATTGGAGGAAGCAGGGCACCACTGTCGAGCTGTTCAGGCTGCAACTTGACCACCTCCCGCGGGTTTCGCACTTTGGCTGAAAGCCACGTCAGATCGCCTTCGGAATCAAAGGCCAGCAGCACCCGCGATTTAGGCCACATGCCATTATCGATCAACAACTTCACTTGCATGAACCAGTCGACGCGGCTGTACACGTCGGGGTCGGAACTACTCAGTCGGTCGATGAAAGCCTGGTGCTTGGTGGCGCACTCAAATCGGCGCAGCATGTCTCTGAAGAGTGGCGGCGGCGCCTGGTGCTCGACGTACATCTGGCGCAACTCGTCATCCGACACACCGCTGAATAGCCGCGCCTGCTCGAGTTGGCTGTCGCTCAGGTGATCGACCGTATGGCCAATGCGCCGTAGCAAGGTCTTGCGGTCCCACGTCAGGGGTTGTTCGAACTCATGGACCCAGGCGCCCACGCCGTTAGGGTGGATGCGCGGTGCATAACGTGAATCGCCGTCGGGATGCAGGAGCCTGGATTCACCCTCGGCGCTGATGGCGACCTTGTAGTGACCACCGGCGGCTGCCGGCAGGTACAGGCCTCCCTCGTGCGCATACAGCCCCTGCGCGTTCGGGCGCAGCCCTTTGGGCAAGGCGATCCGGTGCAGGTATTGCCCCGGATTGATACTGTGCAAACGCGTACGCCCGCCGAATTCCACGTGCACCAGGCGCTTGATAAAGGCCGTGTCTTTGGCTGCCATCAGCACTTTGGGCACCGCCAGCCCCGCCAGATCCAGCCCCACCGCCGCAAAGTGCGCCCAGGCCGTGCGGGTGTCACCTTCGGACCACGCTTCAACGCCTTCGCCTATCTCATAGACCATCTGCACGGCCGCAACGACCAGCATGGCCTCCCCCAGGAAGGGCACCACGAAAGACGCCACATTGAGAATATCCAGCGCCGTGCCGCCCCATGACCAAAGCCGGGCCTTATCGGCCTGATCGTCCATCGATTGGGTGGAGACCGCAGCGGCACTGGCGTTGTCCATGATCAGCTGGATACGCTGCATCGCGCAGTTCATCCAGACATCACGCCATGCGGCGCCATACTTCCCCTGGTCGGTGATTCGACCTTTATTGGCGGGGACAAAATCCTCATCCTCGGCATGCGCCGCGTCGGGGTCAAGCACGACCTTGAGCCGGGTAAAAAACCGGTACTGATCGGCAAGCGGCACGAACTGGCTGAAAAATTTCCGGTATTCGGCCTGGCACAGGCGTGTGGTCAAGTGGTCGGTGAAGGCGGCTATGTGTTCGTAGCTCTTGAGTGGATAAAGCGGATCGCCAGGGATATACACCATGCAGGGCAGCGCCACGTACTGGGCATTCCTTGGGCTGTCCGGCCACTCCACCGCACCTATGACCAGGATGTTCTTGATGGAAATATTGCACAGCCGCAACGGCGAAAACTTGACCGCTTTTCCTGACCACTTACCGGTGGACTGATTAACCAGCAGGTTGCAGATCAACTGGTATTGCTCAGGCAGGATATCGCCCTTCATCACGGCGATTTCTGCTGCCAGCTCCAATTGGTTTCGGTGGCTGATGATCAGGCTGCTGTACAACTTGCCCGTCGACTGGTTCTCGGTTCCTGGCGCAATATGGCGGTTGATGGCGGCTCGCAGGTATTCATAGTAGGAACGCCCCAGGTCCAGCTCCCTGCACAGTTGGGCAAACGCATGGGCCTGGATGTCGAGCTTGAGCGACTTTACATTGGCCGAGGTGTGCACCAGCGCGCCTGAATACCGGTGAAAATCGTACCCGGTGATCAAGTGACAGTCCGCGCACACCGGCTCATTCGCCTGATCCGGAGCAAAGTTATTCAGCGCCGCCTCCAACAGGCTGACACCTTTATACGAATAAAACTGCGGTCCCAAGTCGCTGGCGCGCGTGGTCGAGACCTCAGTGAGCTGCGCGTCGCAGCTGGTTTGTTCGAATTTGCGCGCATAGAACACCTTCCTGGTGTCCAGCCGTTTCCCGAACTTTTGTTCGATCGCGGCCACCAACAGCGGCTCGGCATACTCTGCCGGTGGCTTCAGCTCACCGAGCATCTGATCCAGTTGGTTCAACGACGCCCGGCTGCGCTGGTGGACCTTGCCCAGGCGGTCCCTGTCAGCTGGCGGGGCCTTTTTGTACCAGTCGGGAATACGCAGGTCCAATGACGCCAGTTCAATTTTGCGGCTGCCCTGCGCCTCGGTGTACCAGTCGGGAGTATTGTCCTTGATGACACTCAGGTGCGGACTTTGCAGGTCCGAAACTCTGTCGGCGGGTGGGTCAGTGATGCTGTCTGTCATGCGTGTAGCCTTCGAGTGGCGAAATATTGCGCCACTCTAGGCAACACCCGCGCGCGGGACGCGGTAGGCATGCACCCCGCATCAGCGGCGGATGTTCAGCTCCTCGATGCTGATCTCGCGCATGCGGAATTTCTGGATCTTGCCGGTCACCGTCATCGGAAACTCATCCACGAACTTGAAGTGCCGGGGCGTCTTGAAGTGTGCGATGCGCCCCTTGCACCAGGTCTGCAGTTCCAGCGCATTGGCCACATGCCCCGGATGGAACTTGACCCAGGCGACGATCTCCTCGCCGTAACGCGCATCCGGAATACCGATGATCTGCACATCGGCCACCGCCGGATGGGTGAAGAAGAACTCCTCCAGCTCGCGCGGATAGACGTTTTCCCCACCGCGAATGATCATGTCCTTGTTGCGCCCGGCAATGCTCACATAGCCGTGCTCATCCATGCTCGCCAGGTCGCCGGTGTGCATCCAGCCGGCGTCGTCGATTGCCTCGCGGGTGGCGTCGGGGTTGTTCCAATAACCGAGCATCACGCTGTAGCCACGGGTGCACAACTCGCCGATCTCACCGCGTGCAACCGTATTGCCATCGGTGTCGATGATCTTGCTTTCCAACTGCGGCTGGGTGCGGCCGACGGTGGTCACGCGGCGCTCCAGGTCATCCTCCGCGCCGGTTTGCAGCGACACCGGGCTGGTTTCGGTCATGCCGTAGGCAATCTGCACCTCGCCCATGTGCAGCTCGCTGATGACCCGGCGCATCACCTCGATGGGGCACGTGGCGCCGGCCATGATGCCGGTGCGCAAGGTCGCCAGGTCGAACTCGCCGCGGCGTGGGTCATCGAGCATCGCGATGAACATCGTCGGTACCCCATAGAGACCGGTGGCGCGCTCTTCAGCGACGGCGCTCAAGGTCAGCAACGGGTCGAAGCCGTCATTGGGGTAGATCATGGTGGTGCCGTGGGTGATGCAACCGAGGTTACCCATGACCATGCCGAAGCAGTGATACAGCGGCACCGGGATGACCAGGCGGTCTTGCGCGGTCAGGCCCAGGCTTTCGCCGACCATGTAGCCGTTATTGAGAATGTTGTGGTGACTGAGGGTGGCCCCCTTGGGGAAGCCGGTGGTGCCGGAGGTGTACTGGATGTTGACGGCTTGATCGAAGTGCAGGCTGGCCTGGCGAGTACGCAAGTGTTCGGGCGGGATGCCGGCGCCGAGTGCCGCCAACTGCGCCCAGGGCAGGAATCCCGGCGGCGGGCTGGGGTCGAGGCTGATAAGCCCGCGCAGGTCGGGCTTCAATTCCTGCAACATGGCATGGTAATCGGAGGTCTTGAACGACCCGGCACACACCAGCCACTGGCAGCCGGACTGCTTGAGCACGTACTCCAGCTCACTGCTGCGATAGGCCGGGTTGATATTCACCAGGATCACCCCGAGCTTGGCGCTGGCGATCTGGCTGATGCACCACTCGGCGCAGTTGGGGGCCCAGATGCCCAGGCGATCACCGGTCTGCATGCCCAGGGCGAGGAACGCACGCGCATGCAGATCCACCGCCTCGGCCAGTTGCCGCCAGGTGTAGCGGCGCTGCTGGTGGCGGACAATCAACGCTTCGCCATCGGGGTATTGCGCGACGGTGTGATCGAAGGCCTGGCCAATGGTCATGGCCAGCAAGGCCTTGTCCTGCGTGCCACGACTGTAGCTCTGGTTCGGTTGATCCATAACGACCCCTGTTGTCTTTTTTGTAGGTTGACGTAAACGTAAACTACGATTGACAGCGCCTTAACGCAAGCTTACGTTAACGTAAAGGTGAGCGCCCTTCCCTGGCGCGCCATCCACACAACAACAAAGCTCACATTAAGGTGCCTGTCCATGAGTTACCCGTCCCTGAACTTCGCCCTCGGTGAAACCATCGACATGCTGCGCGACCAGGTGCAGTCCTTCGTGGCCAAGGAAATCGCCCCGCGCGCGGCACAGATCGACATCGACAACCTGTTCCCCGCCGACCTGTGGCGCAAGTTCGGTGACATGGGCCTGCTCGGCATTACCGTGCCGGAAGAATACGGCGGCGCCGGCCTGGGTTACCTGGCCCACGTGGTCGCCATGGAAGAGATCAGCCGCGGCTCGGCGTCGGTGGCGTTGTCCTACGGCGCTCACTCCAACCTGTGTGTGAACCAGATCAACCGCAACGGCAACCACGCGCAGAAGCTCAAGTACCTGCCACAGCTGATCAGTGGCGAACACGTGGGTGCGCTGGCCATGAGCGAACCGAACGCCGGCTCCGACGTGGTCTCGATGAAACTGCGCGCCGACAAACGCGGCGACCGCTACGTGCTCAACGGCAGCAAGACCTGGATCACCAACGGCCCCGACGCCAGCACGTATGTGATCTACGCCAAGACCGACCTGGAAAAAGGCCCCCACGGCATCACAGCATTTATCGTCGAGCGCGACTGGAAAGGCTTCAGCCGCAGCACCAAGTTCGACAAGCTGGGCATGCGCGGCTCCAACACCTGCGAGCTGTTTTTCGATGATGTGGAAGTGCCCGAGGAGAACATTCTCGGCGTGCTCAATGGCGGCGTGAAAGTGCTGATGAGCGGCCTCGACTACGAACGCGTGGTGCTTTCCGGCGGCCCCACCGGGATCATGCAGGCGTGCATGGACCTGATCGTGCCGTACATCCACGACCGCAAGCAGTTCGGCCAGAGCATCGGCGAATTCCAGCTGATCCAGGGCAAGGTCGCCGACATGTACACCCAACTCAACGCCAGCCGCGCCTACCTCTACGCGGTGGCCCAGGCTTGCGAGCGCGGCGAAACCACGCGCAAGGACGCCGCCGGGGTGATCCTCTACAGCGCCGAACGCGCCACGCAAATGGCCCTCGACGCGATCCAGATCCTGGGCGGCAACGGCTATATCAACGAATTCCCCGCTGGGCGCCTGCTGCGTGACGCCAAGCTGTATGAAATCGGCGCCGGCACCAGCGAGATTCGGCGGATGCTGATCGGTCGCGAACTCTTCAACGAAACCCGCTGAAGGAGCGCACTCATGGCCACCCTGCACACCCAGCTCAACCCGCGCTCGGCGGAATTCGTCGCCAACAGCGCGGCAATGCACCAACAGGTCGACGCCCTGCACACCCTGCTCGCCCATGTGCAGCAAGGTGGCGGCGCCAAGGCCCAGGAACGCCACACCTCGCGCGGCAAGCTGCTGCCACGCGAGCGCATCAATCGCCTGCTCGACCCGGGCTCGCCGTTCCTTGAGCTCAGCCAACTGGCCGCCCATCAGGTGTACGGCGAGGACGTGCCCGCCGCCGGGGTGATCGCCGGGATCGGCCGCGTCGAAGGTGTCGAGTGCATGATCGTTGCCAACGACGCCACGGTGAAAGGTGGCTCCTACTACCCGCTCACGGTGAAAAAACACCTGCGCGCCCAGACCATTGCCGAGCAGAACCGCCTGCCGTGCATCTACCTGGTCGACTCCGGCGGCGCCAACCTGCCGCGCCAGGACGAGGTATTCCCCGACCGCGAGCACTTCGGACGGATCTTCTTCAACCAGGCCAACATGAGCGCCCAGGGCATCCCGCAGATCGCCGTGGTAATGGGCTCGTGCACCGCCGGCGGCGCCTATGTGCCGGCGATGGCCGACGAAGCGATCATGGTGCGCAACCAGGCGACCATCTTTCTCGCCGGGCCGCCACTGGTGAAGGCTGCGACCGGTGAAGTGGTCAGCGCCGAAGACCTCGGCGGTGCGGACGTGCATTGCAAGGTTTCCGGCGTGGCCGACCACTATGCCGACAACGACGAACACGCGCTGGCCCTGGCCCGGCGCAGCGTAGCCAACCTCAACTGGCGCAAGCAGGGTCAGGTAAGCCAACGCCCGCCCGTGGCGCCGTTGTACAGCAGCGAAGAGCTCTACGGCGTGATCCCGGCCGATGCCAAGCAGCCATTCGATGTGCGCGAAGTGATCGCGCGGCTGGTCGACGGTTCGGTGTTCGATGAATTCAAGGCGCTGTTTGGCACCACGCTGGTATGCGGCTTCGCGCACTTGCACGGCTACCCGATTGCGATCCTCGCCAACAACGGGATTCTCTTCGCCGAAGCCGCACAAAAAGGCGCGCACTTCATCGAACTGGCCTGCCAACGCGGGATTCCGTTGCTGTTCCTGCAGAACATCACCGGCTTCATGGTCGGGCAAAAATATGAGGCCGGCGGCATCGCCAAGCATGGCGCCAAGCTGGTCACCGCGGTGGCCTGCGCCAAGGTGCCGAAGTTCACCGTGATCATCGGCGGCAGTTTCGGTGCCGGCAACTACGGCATGTGCGGCCGCGCCTATGACCCGCGTTTCCTGTGGATGTGGCCCAACGCGCGCATCGGTGTGATGGGCGCCGAACAGGCGGCAGGCGTGCTGGTGCAGGTCAAGCGCGAGCAGGCCGAGCGGGCCGGCCATGGGTTCAGCGCCGAAGAAGAGGCCGCGATCAAGCAGCCGATCCTCGATCAGTATGAAACTCAGGGCCATCCCTACTATTCCAGTGCGCGCCTGTGGGACGACGGGGTCATCGACCCGCTGCAGACCCGCGACGTGCTGGCCCTGGCCCTGTCCGCCGCACTGAACGCCCCGATCGAGCCGAGCCGCTTCGGCGTGTTCCGCATGTAAATGGAGCTATACCCCATGAGCGACTTCAACACCCTCGAACTGATCACCGACAGCCGTGGATTTGCCACGCTGTGGCTCAGTCGTGAAGCCAAGAACAACGCGTTCAATGCCGAGATGATCCGCGAGCTGATCATCGCCCTCGACCAGGTCCAGGCAGATGCGTCCCTGCGTTTCCTGGTCCTGCGCGGGCGCGGCAAGCACTTCAGCGCCGGCGCCGACCTGGCCTGGATGCAGCAGTCGGCCGAGCTGGATTACCACACCAACCTGGACGACGCCCGCGAGCTGGCGGAATTGATGTACAACCTGGCCAAGTTGAAAATCCCCACCCTGGCAGTCGTGCAAGGCGCGGCCTATGGCGGTGCGCTGGGCTTGATCAGTTGCTGCGACATGGCCATCGGCGCCGACGACGCGCAGTTCTGCCTGTCCGAAGTGCGCATCGGCCTGGCACCGGCAGTGATCAGCCCGTTTGTGGTCCAGGCCATTGGCGAGCGTGCTGCGCGCCGCTATGCCCTGACTGCCGAACGTTTTGGCGGCCAGCGTGCGCGGGAAATCGGCCTGTTGGCGGAAAGCTATCCCCTCGGCGAACTCGACGGGCAAGTGGAACAGTGGATCGCCAACCTGCTGCAGAACAGCCCGGCGGCGATGCGCGCCAGTAAGGACCTGCTGCGCGAGGTCGGCAACGGTGCACTTACCCCGGCCCTGCGCCGCTATTGCGAAAATGCCATTGCGCGTATCCGTGTCAGCGCCGAAGGCCAGGAAGGCTTGCGCGCCTTCCTGCAAAAACGTCAGCCAGGCTGGCAGGCACAGGAGCCGCGTTCATGAGTACATTGACCACCGTGCTGGTGGCCAACCGTGGCGAAATTGCCTGCCGGGTAATGCGCACCGCCAAGGCCATGGGCCTGACCACCGTCGCCGTGCACAGCGCCATCGACCGCGATGCGCGGCACAGCCGCGAAGCCGACATACGTGTCGACCTGGGTGGCAGCAAGGCCACCGAGAGCTACCTGCAGATCGACAAACTGATCGCCGCCGCCCAGGCCAGCGGCGCCCAGGCGATCCATCCGGGCTACGGCTTCCTGTCGGAAAATGCCGGCTTTGCCCGTGCGATCGAAGCCGCTGGCTTGATATTCCTCGGCCCGCCCGCCTCGGCCATCGACGCCATGGGCAGCAAGTCGGCGGCCAAGGCCCTGATGGAAACAGCCGGCGTGCCGTTGGTGCCCGGTTATCACGGCGAAGCCCAGGACCTCGACACCTTTCGCGCCGCCTGCGAACGCATTGGCTATCCGGTGCTGCTCAAGGCCACCGCCGGCGGTGGCGGCAAGGGCATGAAGGTGGTCGAGGACGTCAGCCAATTGGCCGAAGCCCTGGCGTCTGCCCAGCGTGAGGCGCTGTCGTCGTTCGGCAACGCGCAAATGCTGGTAGAGAAATACCTGCTTAAGCCACGCCATGTGGAAATCCAGGTGTTTGCCGACCAGCATGGGCATTGCCTGTACCTCAATGAACGCGATTGCTCGATCCAGCGGCGCCACCAGAAAGTCGTCGAAGAAGCACCGGCACCCGGCCTGAGCGTTGAACAACGCCGGGCGATGGGTGAGGCGGCGGTGCGTGCGGCCCAGGCCATCGGCTATGTCGGCGCGGGCACCGTGGAGTTCTTGCTGGATGCGCGTGGCGACTTCTTCTTCATGGAGATGAACACGCGGCTGCAGGTGGAGCATCCGGTCACGGAAGCGATTACCGGCCTGGACCTGGTGGCCTGGCAGATTCGTGTCGCCCAGGGTGAGGCGCTGCCGATCACGCAGGAACGGGTGCCGCTGATCGGCCATGCGATTGAAGTGCGCCTGTATGCCGAGGACCCGGTGAATGATTTCCTGCCCGCCACCGGGCACCTGGCGCTGTACCGCGAATCGGCCCCTGGCCCGGGCCGCCGGGTGGACAGCGGCGTCGAACAGGGCGACAACGTCTCGCCGTTCTATGACCCGATGCTCGGCAAGTTGATTGCCTGGGGCGAGAACCGTGAACAGGCGCGGCTGCGCCTGTCGACCATGCTCGATGAGTTTGCCGTCGGCGGGCTGAAGACCAACTTGAGTTTCCTGCGGCGCATTATCGGCCATCCGGCATTTGCCGCCGCCGAGCTGGATACCGGGTTCATTGCGCGTTATCAGGAGGAATTGCTGCCGGTGCCCGGCGCCTTGAGCGACGCGTTCTGGCAGGCCGCGGGTGCGGCGTTCATGCAGAGCTTGCCGGCGGCTGACGGGCCTTGGGCGGACAACCGTGGCCTGCGCCTCGGCTTGCCGGCCGAGGTGTCGCTGCACTTGACCTGCAATGGGCAGGATCGGCTGGTCACGCTGGCGGCAGATGCCGCGCAGTTGCACGGCGAGCAGTTGCTGACCGAGCATCAGGGCGTGCGTCGCGCGCATCTCGCAGTTCGCAGCGAAGACACTGTGTTCCTGCGCTGGGACAATGAAGTGTACGGCGTGAGCCTGTTCGATCCGATCGCTGCGGTCGACGCCAACCAGTCGCATCAGGGCGGCCTGACGGCGCCGATGAATGGCAGCATCGTGCGGGTGCTGGTGGATGTTGGCCAAACGGTGGAGGCCGGCACGCAGTTGGTGGTGCTGGAAGCCATGAAGATGGAGCACAGCATCCGTGCGCCCCAGGCTGGGGTGGTCAAGGCACTGTTCTGCCAGGAAGGCGAAATGGTTGCCGAGGGCGCGGCGTTGGTGGAACTCGACGCGGCGGGCTAGAACTTTGCCGTGGCCTGCACGACGACGCCCAGGATGCGACACGCGTCGGTGAGCAACTGTTTTGGGTAGGTGGGGTTGAGCGGCACCAGGTACCGCTGGCCGCTCTCCTCGAGCAGCTGGCGGAAGGTCGCCTGGGGATGGCCGGCCCATTGGGCAACCACCAGTTTGCCCGGTTCGGCCGCCAACGCCGGGTCGACCAGGATCATTGACCCGGCGCCGATGCTGAGACCACTGGGCGCGGTCATTGCGTCGCCGCTGACCGGCAGCCAGAAGGCCTCGCCACGGGCGTGGTAATCGGTCAGTTCGAAGCGGGCAGCGCCATAGGCCGGGCGCTCTTCGCGCAGTTCGCACAGGCCTTTCCAGTCGCTGACCGGGTAGCGGAAATACGGGTTGTAGCGGGTCGGCGCAGCCCGGTCCCCGGCGGTCTTTTCGCGGATCTGCAGCACCACTTCCAGATACCCCAGCCCCAGCTCTTCGAGCACCCGGTTCATGTCCGCCAGGCTCGGTACCCGGCGCTTGTTGAGCCAATGCCCGATCCCGCCCTGGGACATGCCCAAGCGCTCGGCGAGTTCGACCTGCGTGACCTTGCGGTCTTCCATGTTGGCCTTGACCAACGCTATCCAGTTATCCATGGCGCCAGACGATACGTCACGGATTTCCCAGGGCAATAAACAGTTTGTAGTAATCCATAAAACGACATGAATACGATACGTACTATCATCGAACTCAAGGTTTTAGACACTCACCCCAGAGCACCGCCCTTATGACGACGAGCCCGTATCTCCTGCCTGACCCTTGCGAAAATGCCGACTTGCACGACCTGCGCAGCAGCGGCGCAGCACAGCGCGCATTGGACTTTTACTTGAAAGAAAATATGTCGACGCCAACCCCGGACGGGACGTTCTTCGCCATCAAGCCGGGCATCAGCCAGGAGGAAGCCCTGGTGCACGCCTCGGACCTGTTGCGCAGTGCTGCGGCCACCGCCTACGAATCAGCGAGCAGCCATCAGGGCAACCAACGCGACCTGGCCTTTTCAGTGGTGTATTTGATTGATATGGCGAAGGCGATGGTGGAGCGATCACTGCAAGCGCCTGACGCTCAGGCGAGCGCGTAAGCGGCGCGAAGGAAAAATATTTCTATCACACGGATAAAAACATTTGACTTGCAAATGATAATGATTATTATTGGACCCAGCTGATCGCGAGATCAGTCGATAGACCAAGGGACCTTAGGTCGGACTCTTGGAATATCTCCTCATCAGGCTAATCACGGTTTTTGACCCGGCTCTTTGGCCGGGTCTTTTTTTGCCAGTTTTCCTGGCATGGCTTCAGGCTAATGAAGACTGTGTGTTGCTCGATGGCGCGCATGGTAGCAAAAGACCATCGTCAAAAGAAAGCCGTGCGAGCGCTCTAGCCCAGTTCTCTGTGAAATAGCGCTTGAGAATCAATCTCATAGATTCTAAGCTGCGGCGGCGTCAGGGACGACGCCCCCCCTCCTCCGCAACAATTTTGCGTCCAGTCTTTACCAGACTCGTGTGTAAGATAGCCGCCACAACTCATACTCAGGCAACCAGACTATGACCGTGGCCTTGACCTCCATCAAGATCAGCACCGACTTCGACAGTGGCAATATCCAGGTGCTCGACGCCAGCGACGCCTACCAGTTGCTGTTGGCGATCAACCCGGATACGCGCAGCCAACATTTCCAGTGGTTCCACTTCAAGGCCGAAGGCATGCACGTGGGCCACACCCACACGTTCCGCCTGAGCAACGCCGGCAAGTCGTCCTACCGCCATGCGTGGAGCGGCTACAACGCGGTGGCCTCCTACGACCATATCAACTGGTTCCGTGTGCCCACACGCTTTGACGGCGAGATCCTGCACATCAGCCTCGAGACGCGCGAGAAGCACGCCTGGATTGCCTACTTCGAGCCCTACAGCCGTGAACGCCATGACGGGCTGATCGCCCAGGCCCTGAGCCGTGCGGGCACCCAATTGCTGGCCACCGGTAAAAGTGTCGAAGGCCGTGATATCCCCTTGCTGCGTCGCGGCAAGGGCGGCGAAGGCCGACGCAAGGTCTGGATCATTGCCCAGCAGCACCCTGGTGAGCACATGGCCGAATGGTTTATGGAAGGCATCATTGAACGCCTGCAGCAGGACGGTGACGCCGAGCTGAAAAAACTGCTGGCGGTGGCCGACCTCTACCTGGTGCCCAACATGAACCCGGACGGCGCCTTCCACGGCCACCTGCGCACCAACGCCATGGGCCAGGACCTCAACCGGGCCTGGCAGAGCGCCAGCCAGGAACTCAGCCCGGAAGTGCTGTTCGTGCAGCAGCAGATGGAAAAATACGGCGTCGACCTGTTCCTGGATATCCACGGCGACGAGGAAATCCCCTATGTGTTTACCGCCGGTTGCGAAGGCAACCCCGGCTACACCCCGCGCATCGAAGCCCTGGAGAAACACTTCCGCAGCCACTTGAGCGCCCTGACCCGCGACTTCCAGACCGTTCACGGCTACACCCGCGACCTGCCGGGCGAGGCCAACATGACCCTGGCCTGCAACGCGGTCGGCGAGAAATACGACTGCCTGTCACTGACCCTGGAAATGCCCTTCAAGGACAACGACGACGCCCCCAACCCGCACACCGGCTGGTCGGGTAAACGTTCGATACAGTTGGGCAAGGATGTGTTGAGCACCGTGGCCGATATCGT
>NZ_JANLOH010000008.1:0-38352 GCF_025466155.1 Pseudomonas sp. 13B_2.1_Bac1
AAGCAGCCGGTCGCGTCTGACCACTACCGAGTCAAAGCTGCCGTTGGCCAAAAGCAGCCAATCGAACACGTCCACGAAACCTTTGGCGATTAACTGCTGTTGTTTCTAAAGAAAAATTCTGCATTGGGCACTCTGCCTGATTGATGGTTTCTGGGCCGCAGGTGCTCTTTTTTATAGCACTACTAGCTATGTCTTCACGACACCTCCACACCGTATGCGGCGGGCTTGCGGGCAGCGTGCCCTATGGACAGCGCAGTCCGGAAGGGCTTGGTGATCTCCTACCATTCACATTTTCCAGCGCAGCTAATCATTTCGATTCAATCTTCACCCTAAACTATCTCGACTCGTATCAGTTTGAAAAGCTTACCCACCAGAGTGAAAGTCATCACATACACTGGAGGCTTTCGACCCAGAGCCGCTAATATTCCAGTTCCATCGATTACCTCTACCGATGCAAGATAGTGGTTCTTGGCCTGACGGTAGTCGACATCAATGTTCGCCCCCGCAAATAAAGGAGCTCGGAGAATCGCATTAATGATTATTTTATGACCATTAATTTCAACCTCGTTGCCGCCAAGAATAAGGCTAGCTTTAACATTCTTTTGCTCATCAGCCATCAATACGCACACAGAGGAAGAATAATCTAAGGCGAACACTGAGCCATCACCCAGTTGACAAAACGCATTCCCGATCAGCTCTGTCAGGAGCCGTTTGAAATACGGCACGCTCGAAAATTTAAGGTTCTCAGAATAATCAGAGAGATTAACAATATGCCCGAAGACCCCTTCTAGCGCGTATGTATCTGCCCGGGAGCAGGAAGATTCTACCAATCTACCTGCCAGCAAATGCATCAGCGCCATAACCTTATTGCTATCAGTAATTGCATCAAATATACGTACTGCTCCTTCTTTCTGTGCTTCGTCCTTTATCTTGGATGTGTACTCCATTATTGTTACAAATGTCCGGAATAAGTCATAAGTTATCGCACTCAAAAAATTCAAATACTGCCAATGAAACGCCTGATCAGGATCACTGAAGTATACATAGTCATCAAGCAGACTTGCCAAGCTTTTCTTCTCTTTGTCCAGCTTGAGCTGTTGTGTGCTGGAAGACGTTCTACGATCACTCTCAGCTCCCTCATCTCCCTCAGCGCTTTCCCCATAGATGCTTATAACTATGTCAGAGACCAATGGGTGACTTGAATTAAATTCACCTTTAAGTTTCTCATTGAATGCATTTGACAGTGACTCTATGTTGCCAATGATTTGCTGGCCTGTCAGGTAATTCATTTCAGATGAATGATTTTTGTTATTTTGCTGAATCGAATAATATACGAAAGCGACCGACACAAGCGTAAATAGCGGCGAAAGTATTCCGCTAAGATATGATCCGAATGCTCCCCAATCAGCACTACTCTTTGATATTTCAGAAAACCCAAAGCGATACCACATATAGTAAATGTAAATGCCAAGCGGAATGACACATACCATTACAGCGATTGTGACAAGACGCTTGATAGGATTTCGACTCATCGTAAATTAACCTTTTTCTGCTGCCGTGCAGATTCAACGTTGGCGCGATGCCAATAGCGAATAATGGCATGAACACATCAGGAAAACACCTGTCAGCTAAAGCGAAGATGGCGACTATTTCGGACAAGTCGTGACTAGTCTATTTCGCATCTGGCGCGCTCAGGGTTCGTTTGAATCGACGCTCAGTCCTATGTATGAACGTCCGCTATGGGTTGTGGATAGCGATCGTTCATGACTGACCGCTTGTGGCGGAATGCAGCCTATCCTGAGGGGCAGGGCATCACTGCGTAAATTTGTGTTGGTACAAAAGTGGTACGCAGCTATCAGTTCGGCTCTGTAAGGTAAGTAATCCTTGGCCTAAAGGATCAGCAGTTCTAATCGATCATAGGACGGATCGCTTCCCTAGAGCCTCGCCCCCCCCTAACGCGCGGCAAAAATGGGGCGAACCATACGCCATCCAATGCCAAATATGCGTTTATGCAACCGGATGCACGCACGCATTACAGCCAACAACCACGGGCTATCTCCCAAATCCCTTACACACCCCACATAATCGGGGTGTACTTGACCATCAAACGATCGCGTGTTATCAAAATGCCTTCACTGATATGCAGGGATGTTCAGAGAATGGCACTACAGTTTTTTACAAATGATCCGAATGCACTTCTTTCTGAGTTCAACAAGCGCATCGATCAGAAGGAGCCGAAAGGAAAAATCACAACCTGGCACAGGGATAAGGATGGTGATTACACGCACGCGGCGGAGGCCTGGGCCCGAAAGGCATGGTTCCGTCCCAAGATTACAGATGAAGCTTTGGTGTTCAGCATTATTGGCCGAAAAGATAAAGCGCTGCCTGTTGTTGTCTACGGGTACTACCATGGGCACCTAACTGAAACGTTTCTGAATCACTTCGACACGCTGTTCAGTACAGCGGCCTCCAGTGCTCAAACGGCCTTTGATGACTACGTAGGGGGGAGCTAGGATTAGTCGTGAGTTCCTAGGGAAAATTTAGGGCAATAAGTCGGCCGCTAGGCGCGCTTTAGGCCAGAGGATTAAGAAGAAGTCCCAGTATTTCCGGGCCTATGGCGGTTTGGAGTGATATGGGAGCAGGGCTGATTCCCTATCCTGTAATTGGTTTTCCAATGACGGTATTCGATCTAAAGCCTTCAGAAGTGTGTGTATTTTTTAAAATATGGTTTCTGAGGCTATATTAGCCGTCCAAACCAACTCAGATTTTTTGTATATGTTGGAAAGATGTTTTCGTAAACATTCATGTATTTTATTTCTATGTCTAACGTTCTTAGACTTTCTCTGATTAAATTTGCGATATTCAGTTGGTTGGGGTTTTGGGGGTCGTACTCTAACTCGAGGAGAATGATGTCTCCACTCGGCTTAATACTTCTGCCATCTACGTTGTGCGCGAAAAATGTCCACCCGTTATATGCTGGCATTAATTCTATTAGTGCTTTTTCGGTATTTTTTTTATATTTTAATACGCTCAGTGTTTTTATGATTAAAGGTCCGGTTCCGTTGTTTGTGAGTGATATTTTTATGTGTCCGTTCATATCTCTTAATTGAATTTCTGGAAATGGCCTGAAGGAAAGCTTGTTGTGTTGTCGTTGCATCCATGCAGTCCAGCTTGAGACAACTACGGCAAGTAGCGCAATTGTGGTTGCTCCGATGCTCAGATATGTTGCTAGGTCTATAGATTGTGTAGATACTGCCATTGAAGACTCCATTCATCAATTTTTTGTGTGTTTGACCGAAACCGTAGTCTTGATTTTTAACTCGTCAGTAGACATGGCTTGAATTCAGCTCATCAGCATATCAAATATGTCATATTTCACGGTGCTTTTGGAGGAGCCCATTTGCTCTACAGGTAGTTTGAGAGGGGTTCTCGAAAATTTTTGATAGCGAGATGGGAGTTGCCATAGAAATCGACCAACACGGCGAAACCAGTACTACTGGTAGGCGACGAATTCACCGTGCGCATGCAGCCCGCGGAAATGCTGGAGGACCGAAAAGGGGACGGATTTTTTTACCGTGTCCGCTTTTGGCCGTAAGTGGCCCGTCACAAATGGCGGCTAATGGGTGTGAGCTTGATCTTTAAACGCAATAGAAGGTCTAGATCGGCCCGCCGGCTTATCCGCGACCATTCCTGCGACAGTCGTTCCCTCATGAAGCCTGTGTGGTGAGGTAGGACCTCACAATGTCTTCAAGCATGCCCACCAGTTCAGGATCCATGTAGCGGTAATCATCTGGAATATCGAGAGAGTGGAGCCGTTTGTGTTCAAGAAGGCGGGCGTATTCAGCCTGAAGACGATTAAGGTGTTTGCGTTCCATGACAAAGATCACATCAGCCCAGCGAATATCCGCTGGGCTGATAGGTTTACGTGCATTTGGACTGGTTCCTGCTGAACGGGCATTAAAGCCGGGACGACGGCGCCAGATCGCTTCCGCAGTAGGACTACGCCATTGGTTACGGCTACAGACGAACAGGAGGTTAGTCACTCTTGATCCAGTAGTTGACGGGTTGTGCGAATGGGAAAGCTCATCCCGAGTTGGTGTGCTCTGTACAGTTTGGCTGCGCGGGTGTACATCAGTTTTCAATGCTTTTCTGGCTTGAACTCCAGCGGACGAACCGTATTGTGGCCTCTGCATTTAAGGGCCTGCATACGTCTCCAGGCGCGGGTTCTTTTCATCGTTATATCCTCGTGAGTACCGGGTTCAGCAGCCGCAGTAATACGAGTTGGAAATATAGTAAACGTGAATCGATGCAGGGGCTAGATAGGTTGAGCGCTTGATACTAGCAGCAGCTAATGACTGTAGGCAGTCTCAGCGCCAAACGGCCGATTGCTGCCTGTTGTGTACAGCAGCAATTGGCCCAGCCCCGAGGTCAACACAGCTAAAATCGCTGACCCTTCCTTCTCCTCAGCCCGGAACTCAATGAGCAGACTCCCAACACTACCCACGCAAGCCCGATCAGCCCTTTCCATCCAACAGCAAATCCCACATGAAAAATGGGCAGCGATCGCGTCGCAATGCGGGCCGGCGGAAATTGCGGAGATCGAGAGACGCATCGAATCCCTCAGGGCCGAGTTGGAAACGGTCGAGGCGTGGGATGGTGATACGAGGGATGACATCCACTTCGCGATCTACCAGTTTCTCAGTTACTGAGAATGGCGGGTGGTGCGCCCTGATCATTCACGGGCGGGGGGAGGGATCGCAAGTCGTCGGGCATGACTGACGGCTCGGCCAATACATGCCTTGTCTGTTCATGCCTTTCAGAAAGCCGCTCAGTCGCACAATCGCCGATTCGTCATGTAGCAATCACGACGACTCGGCGATTTTTTTGGGTACTAAAACTGAACGCTTAACCGCCTGCTACAGCCGACTCCCGCTCCATCAGCCTGTCCATCAACAGCACCCCCAACTCACTCAACTGGTGAATCGCCAGGACCACATCCCGCTGCTTGCCGGTCAAGTCCTCTGACAGGTCGAGCAGCAACGCGGTTACCGAGGAGAAGGTTTCGTAGCTGTTGGTGATCAGGGTTTCGTTGCTGGCGTTGGCGGCGACGGTGAATAGGCCGAGGGGGGTCACAGGTGGGGCAGTTTTTGGATTGAGGTAGTGATCGATTGCACGATGCGCAGCCTGGTTAAATTTCAGGTCCGGCTCGTTCGGAGGGTTGGGCGTGACTTTGAACATATTGGAATTCCCACTTTAGGGCCGTCACCTCTTAGCTACTAAACAGAGGGGTGGCAGCTGTGCGCAGGTTAGTAGACCGGGGAATTCCAAGAAAGCCGGCGCGCCCGAGGACGCCCTGCACACAGCCACCATCAAGCACGGACGAGGCCGTCCGATTGATGAGCTTATGCACTGACTGGAATAACCCCGGGCTACTAAACCCGATCACTGAGTTTTCAGCGACCGAACCACCTTAGAGACGCCCACTCAAGCGCACAAGCCGGCGGATTCTGACGTAACTGTAGGCAATGGGGCAAGCTGCTGAAGCTTGCTGTAGGACATGTCCTCACTGCGCGTCGGGTGTATCAGTGAGGGGCAAAGCCGACAGTGCTTTGAGTTTGTTGGCGGGGCCGGTGAAGTGCGTTTTACCGTTCAGGGTCGTCACTGTGATTCTTTCCGAATCGCAGCGATGCAACAGCGTGAACATGGGCTTTTTGGGGCCGTACACACCTGGCTGTCGCTCGGAATACTTCAAGCTGAGCATGGCGTTTTGCAGCGCGATGGGGCTGACGGGGGCGGCGAAGGTCCACTCCGCCAGGGCAGCCTCGCGGTACATATTGAACGCCATGCCGATGGATGCGCCGAAGGTGCCGCTGTAGAGGAGGGCGCACTTGAAGGTGTCGGTGATGCCAACGCGGTGTGCGACGAACAGCACCAGGGCCATCACGGCAAAAAACAGCAGGAGTGTTTCCAGCAGCGCCAAGGCCTTGTAGGGGTCAACCGTCAGTTGGTCTTTGAGCGTGAGTCGGGTGATGGGTGTGTCGGTGTTGAGCAGTTTCAAGCGTTACCCCTCCTGGGTGGTGTTGTCCTGATCGAGTAGGGGGCGCAGTTTACGCAAACTGTGACAATGGGCGCGTGAGATTTTTATTGTGTGTGCGGGCGTCTTCGCAGCCTCGCTGGGGCTCGACAGTTCCTACAGGGCAGCGGCGGTGGTTGTGGGCGGTGTGGTTTTTCGGCGCGTCCCAAGGGCGCGCCGAGGTGTGTGAAAGTAGTCGGCCGCCTCACTCGGGTTTCTTGTAGGACTTGTAGTCGTTTTGCAGCACGATGTGGTCGGCGACGTATTTCGCGTCGTGCCACACCCCGTAGATGAACGATGACGCGCGGTTGACCAGGTTGGGCAGGCCCAGGAAGTAGATGCCGCTTTCCGCCGAGATCCCACGTTTGTGGAAGGGCTCGCCTTTTTCGTCGAACGCATCGACCTTCAGCCAGCTGAAATCGAACCTGAAACCGGTGGCCCAGAGGATGGTGGTGATGCCGGCCTTCGCCAGATCCAGGCTGAGGATGGGGTTCACCAAGCACTCAGGGTCGGGCAGCAGTTCCCAGGCTTCAGGCTCCAGGGGGAACGGCAGCCCGTTTGCCTCGATGTAGGCATCCGCGTCGCGCAGTACATCGAAGTAGGCGCGGTCGCCTTCGGCCACGTTTTCGGCGAGCCCAGGTTGAAAGGTCATGACGCCGTCCTGCCAATCCTGGGTGACGCCGACCAACTGAATGCCCTGGTGCGCGAGGCGGCGGAAGTCGACGGTCTTGCCGCCTTCGTAGCCACTGACGGCAAAGGCCACGTGCTTTTTCTTCGGCTGGATTTTGACTTCGTCCCACAAGCCCAACGCACCCAGCCACCAGCAATAGTCGCGGCTGCGGTAGGCGCGCGGCGGGCGGTAATGTTCGCCGACCGAGAGGTATACGGTTTTGCCGGCTTTTTGCAGTTCTTCGGCGATTTGCGAACCGGAGGCGCCAGCGCCGACCACCAGTACGCCACCTTCGGGCAGTTGGCCGGGGTTCTTGTAGGTGGAGGAGTGCAGTTGGTGAATCGGTGCGCTGGCAGGCACGATGTTGGGGATAGAGGGGCGCTGGAATGGGCCGGTGGCGGCCACAACGTTGGCGGCTTCAAACACGCCGGCCGACGTGGTGACTTTGAAGCCGGGGCGGCCGATGTGGCGTTCCACTTGCTGGACTTCTACACCGGTGCGCACGGGGGCTTGCAGCTTATCCACGTAGGCTTCGAAGTAGTCGGCCATGCGCTCCTTGGGCGGGAAGGCTTCGGGGGAGAGGCCTTCGAAGGTGAGGCCGGGGAAGCGGTCGTGCCAGGCGGGGCCGTTGGCGACGAGAGAATCCCAGCGCTCGGAGCGCCAGCGTTCGGCGACGCGGTGGCGTTCGAGGACGATGTGGGGGACGCCCATGAGAGACAGGTGTTCGCTCATGGCGACGCCGGCCTGGCCTGCGCCGACGACCAGGGTGTTGATGGTTTCTACTGACATGGGCGGTTCCTGGGAGGTAAGAGGTGTGTAGGCATCACCGAGTCTCAGCTGTGGGCGCTGGTGGTGGTTTCTTGTAGCAATGCCGCCACGGCGGTGAGTGCCAGTTCGTAACCGAGTGCGCCAAGCCCTGCGATCACGCCGGTGGCGGCTTTGGAGACGTAGGAGTGGTGCCGGAAGCTCTCGCGCTTCCAGAGGTTGCTCATGTGCGCTTCGATGATCGGGCCGTCGAAGGCCAGCAGCGCGTCGAGGATCGGCACCGAGCTGTAGCTGAGCCCGGCGGCGTTGATCACCACGGCGTCGGCATCAAGGCGTGCCGCTTGAATCCAGTCCACCAGCACGCCTTCGTGGTTGCTCTGGCGAAAGTCCAGGCTCAGTCCCAGCCCGGCGGCGTGGCGTTCGCAGCGCGCCTGGATGCTGGCGAAGCTCTCGCGGCCGTAGGTGCCGTTTTTATCCAGCCCGTAGAGGTTGGCGTTGGGCCCATTGAGGAAAAACACGCGGTGGGTCATGAAGGGCTCCAGGTTATTCAGCGACGGTCAGCACGACTTTGCCGACATTGGCGTTGGCTTCCAGCAGGCGGTGCGCCTCGGCGGCTTGAGCCAGCGGCACGCGCGCATGGATCTGCGGGCGCACCACGCCGGCCGCCAGCCACGGCAACAAGCGTGAGCGGATGCACGCCGCCAGGCGGGCTTTTTCGGCGTGGCTTTTCGGGCGCAGGGTGGAGGACGTCAGGCTGAGGTTCTTGCGCATCAGCACCTGCAAATCCAAGTCGATATGGGCGCCTTGCAGGAACGCCAAACTCACGTGCCGCCCGCCCATGGCCATGGCCGCCAGGTTGCGCGCCACATAGGGCCCGCCGACGTTATCCAGCACCACGTCGACCCCACGGCCGTCGGTGCAGTCGTGCACGGCCTCGACGAAGTCTTCAAGGTGGCGGTCAACCGCGCGCCACACGCCGAGTGCTTGCAGCATCGCGACCTTGTGCGGGCCGCCGGCCGTGGCGATCACCCGCGCACCGGCGGCATGCGCGCACTGCACGGCGAAGCTGCCGACACCGCTGGCGGCGCCGTGGATCAGCACGCTGTCGCCGCTGCGCAAGCGCCCCAGTTCAAATAGGTTGTGCCACACGGCAAAGGCCGCTTCCGGCACCCCGGCGGCATCGAGCAGCGACAACCCTGCAGGCACTGGCAAGCAGTGCGCCGCGTGGGCTACGCAGTACTCGGCGTAGCCGCCGCCGTTGAGCAAGGCCATCACGCGATCGCCGCTCGCGAACTCATCCACGCCACTGCCTACCGCGACCACGATGCCTGCCGCCTCGAGGCCCAGCACATCGGTGACGCCTGCCGGGATCGGCGCGCCGCTGCGTTGCATCAGGTCGGGACGATTGACCCCGGCAGCCGTGACGCGAATCAGCACCTCACCGGCTTGCACATCCGGCAGCGGGCGCTCGACGGACTGCAGCACCTGCGGTCCGCCGGGCTCGCGGGCGATCACCGCTTTCATACGGTCCAGTCATCCGGCACGACGGCGATCACGTCGATTTCCATCAACCATTCCGGCTGGCCCAACCCGGAGATCACCAGCCCGGTGGAAATCGGGAACACGCCTTTGAGCCACTTGCCGACCTCCTGGTACACCGGCTCGCGATAGCGCGGGTCAATCAAATAGGTGGTGGTCTTGACGATGTGCGAGAGGTCGGAGCCTGCCTCTTCCAGCAGTTGCTTGACGTTTTTCATCGCCTGCTCGGCCTGGGCACGCGGGTCGCCGAGGCCGACCAGGTTGCCGTCGAAGTCGGTGCCGATCTGGCCGCGCACATAAATGGTGTTGCCGGCGCGGACCGCCTGGCACAGGTCGTTGTCCAGGGCCTGGTTGGGGTAGGTCTGCCGGGTGTTGAACATGCGGATGCGGGTGTGGGTAGGCATAACGGCAACTCGTGGGAAGCGGGATGAATCCAGCTTCACACCGCCCCGGTTCCGGCGAAACCAGCATTTGCGCGGGGTAGTGCTTAGGAAAAACCGAAGCCTGTGCCCCTCATCGGTTCGCGGCGGACCCGGCACGAACCCTGCAACGCTGCCCGTACAGTCATTGTTGAGGGGCAGGCGTAATGCTCAGTCGTATTACTCAGCGTCAACTGGAGTATTTCGTCGCGTCGGGAGAGGCGGGCAGCATCAGTGCTGCAGCTGAACGCATTCACGTGTCGTCACCGTCGATCTCGGCGGCGATCACCCATATGGAGGCCGAGCTGGGCATCCAGCTGTTTATCCGGCATCACGCCCAGGGCATTTCGCTGACGGCGGTGGGACGCCTGGTGATGCAGGAGGCCAAGCTGATCCTGGAGCAGATGACCAACCTCTACACCATCGCCTCGGAGTCGTTGAACACGGTGCGCGGGCCGTTGCGGGTGGGCTGCCTGGAGTCGCTGGCGCCGATGATCACGCCGGAACTGGTGTTTGGTTTTGGCCGCGCGTTTCCCGGCGTGCGCCTGACCCAGGCCGAAGGCAACCACGAGGAATTACTGGAAAAACTGCGCAGCGGCGAGCTGGACATCGCCCTGACCTATGACCTGGTGACCAGCCCGGATATCGATTTCCAACCCCTGGCGCAGCTGCCGCCGTATGTGATGGTCGGCGAGTATCACCCGCTGGCGAGCTTGCCCGCCGTGAGCATGCAGGACCTTGAGGCGTACCCGGTGGTGCTGCTGGATACGCCGTGGAGCCGCGACTATTTCCTCAGCCTGTTTATCCAGGCGGGCACCACGCCGAACATCATCATGCGCTCCACCAACCTCGAAACGGTGCGCGCCATGGTCGGCAACGGGATCGGCTATTCCTTCGCGAATGCGCGGCCCAAATCCAATATGTCCCAGGACGGCAAGCGCGTGATCCGCCTGCGCCTGGCCGGTGCACACCGGCCGATGCGGCTGGGCTATGCCACGGCCAGCAACACCCAGCTGTCGCGCGTGGTGTCGGCATTTGCCGAGCGCTGCCGCATGTTTGTTTCCGATCAATACATCCCCGGCATGGCCCCGCCGAGCTTTTTTGACCCACACGCGGTGCGGGTGCTGAGTGGTGTGAGCTGAGGTTGCACCAAAGGGTCGCGTGTGCCGCGCCCTGCATTCAGGCGTGCACCGTTTTGGCGAGTGCCTGGGCAGCGCGCACCTGCAGGCGCTGGCTTGCCCGGGAGGGCGGTGCGCAGCTGTCCAGTCATTGACTGACAGATCGCTATCGCCGGCAAGCCGCCTCCTACAGTTGATCTGGCTGGCTTGCGGGGCTGCATAGGCTCTGCCTACCCAGTGCCCCGGCTTTTACGAATTGACCCTGACCACCTCCCGCCACGACTCTCATCCCATCGATGCAGATCAACTTCTTTTTTTTTGCAGGGCACAGCGACGATGACATTCGACTGGAATTACATGTTTGGTTTGCTGGGCGATGCCGAGTTCTGGCGCGCGACGTGGACGGTGATCAAGCTGAGTACCCTGACGTGGGTCTTGAGTATCGCACTGGGCTTTCTGCTGGCGCTGGCCAAGCAATCCCGGCACCCGTTGCTGAGTGTTCCCGCGCGTGGCTATATCTGGCTGTTCCGCAGCCTGCCGCTGCTGGTGCTGCTGATCTTCATCTACAACCTGCCCCAGGCGCTGCCGGGCACCTCGGCGATTCTGGCCGACCCGTTCTGGTCCGGCCTGCTGGCGCTGGTGATCTGCGAAACGGCGTATGTGGCCGAGATCCATCGCGGCGGTTTACTCTCGATTCCCAAGGGCCAGGGCGAAGCGGCGCGGGCGTTGGGCTTGAGGTTTTTCGGCACCCAGTGGCGCGTGGTCATCCCGCAGGCGCTGCGGGTGGCGTTGCCGTCGCTGGCCAACGAATACATCTCCATCGTCAAGCTCACCTCACTGGTGTCGGTGATCTCGTTGACCGAAATCCTGATGGTCGGCCAGCGCCTGTATTCGCAGAACTTCCTGGTGATCGAGACCATGGCGGCGGTAGCGTTCTTCTACGTGTTTATCGTCACGGTGTTCGACTTCCTGCTCAAACGCCTGGAGCGCTTTCTCGACGTCAACCAACGCAATGTCTCCCGCGTGCCGGATGCGGCGGTGCTGGCCCTGGCGACGCAACAACGCGTCGCCTTGCAACGCCCGGCCAGCACCGGCGCCGCCGCGCTGCAAGCCACGCGGTTGCACAAGGCCTACAACGACATCGAGGTGCTGGGCTCGGTCAACCTGCAGATCCAGCCGGGTGAAGTGGTGTCGGTGATCGGGCCGTCCGGCTCCGGCAAGACCACGCTGATCCGCCTGCTCAACGGCCTCGAGCAACTGGACAACGGCGAGATCCAGATCAATGGCCAGCCGTTCATTCACTTGAACAAAGTCGGCGCGCAGAAACCCCAGTACATCGAGCACGCCGAGCATCGCCTGAACATCGGCATGGTGTTCCAGAGCTTCAACCTGTTCCCGCATTTGAGCGTGCTCGACAACCTGCTGATGGCGCCCAAATACCACCGCCTGGGCGCGACCTCCGAACTCAAGCAGCAGGCCTACGCGCTGCTGCACAAGGTTGGCATGCTCGATCACGCCTGGAAGTACCCACACCAGTTGTCCGGTGGCCAGCAGCAACGCGTGGCCATCGCCCGCGCCTTGATGATGCGCCCGCAGATCATGCTGTTCGACGAGCCCACCTCGGCGCTCGACCCGGAAAAAGTCAACGAAGTGCTGCAGGTCATCGAGGCCTTGGCCGAGGAGGGCATCACCATGGTGATCGTCACCCACGAGATGAATTTCGCCTTCAAGGTCTCCGACCGCATCGTGTTCATGGAGAAGGGGCGTGTGGTCTGCGACGACACGCCCGATGCCTTGCGCAGCGGCCATAACCCACGCGTGGAGGCGTTCCTCAAGGACGTCTCGCTGGCGTGATCTCTTTAACGTTCAGGAAACACTAAAATGATCGAGCAAGCACACATCGAACAATTCCAGCGCGACGGCTTCCTGGTGGTAGAAGGCGTGTTGTCGGCGGACGAAGTGGCCGCGCTGCAGCATGACTTCGACCAGTGGGTAGAGGAGAGCCGCAGCCATGACCAGGGCTGGGGCGCCACCGTGGACGGCCGCGCGCGGTTCGACCTGGAGGGCGACCACCGCGCGGATCATCCCTCGCTGCGCCGGGTGAGTTCGCCTACCGAGATTTCCAAGGTGTACGAGCGCGTGGCGTTGCACTCGCGGATGGCAGCGATTTCCGCGCAGCTGGTCGGCGCCAGTGGTGCGCGGTTTCACCACAGCAAGATCAACTCGAAACTGCCGCACACCGCGACCCAGGTGAAGTGGCACCAGGACTTTCTGTTCACGCCGCACAGCAATGACGACATCGTCACGGCCTTGCTGATGGTCAGCGAAGTGACCCCGCAGAACGGCCCGCTGAATGTGATCCCCGGCAGCCACAAAGGCCCGCTGTGGTCGCACTGGCAGAACCAGCGTTTCACCGGTTCGGTGGACGACGCGGTGGTTGAAGAGCACTGCCAGCAACCGGTCGCCTGCTACGGCCCGGCCGGTTCCGTGTGCTTTATGCACACGCGGCTGTTGCATGCATCCAGCCCTAACGAGACCGAATTGCCGCGCACGCTATTCATCAGTGTCTACGCCGCTGAAGACGCGCTGCCATTCGGCGAAAACCCGTTGCCCAGCGTTCATGCCGGCCTGCTCGTGGCCGGTGCCGAAAGTGGCCTGGTGCGCTCCACCAGCAACCGCATGCGCTTGCCGCAGAAGCCTCGCGGCGCGTCGTTCTTCGTGCAACAGGCCGGACAAGATACCGCCACTGCCTAACCACCCCCCAAGACCTTGCAGGTAATGACCATGACAGCGTTTCGTAAAAGTGTTCGCCCCCTTGCCGTGTGCCTGTTGGGTGCTGCGGTTGCGATGACTTCGTTGGCGGCTTCGGCCTTCCAGAAGGACGGCACGATTGTCGCCGGCTCCGACGTCACGTTCTTTCCCTATGAATACATGGACAACAACAAGCCGGCGGGCTTCGATATCGAGTTCATGGACGGCCTGGGCAAGGTCATGGGCCGCAAGGTCGAGACCCTCGACACACGCTTTCCCAACTTGATCACCGGCCTGCAGGCCGGGCGTTTCGATGTGACCAACTCGTCGATGTACATCACGGCGGAGCGGGTCAAGGTCATCGACATGATCCCTTACCTGAAGAGCGGCGAGTCGATCCTGACCCTCAAGGACAGCGCCTTCCAGCCCAAGACCCCGGAAGAGTTCTGCGGCCACAAGATCGGCTCCATGGGCGCCACCTCGTGGCTGGCGCAGATGAACAAGTTGTCGACGGAGTACTGTGTGGCCAAGGGCTTGAAGCCGATCCAGATCAGCGAATACAGCACCGACCCGCAGACCACCCAGGCCCTGCTGGCGCACGCGGTTGAAGCGCAGATCACCGACGCCGCCGTGGCCCGTGGGGTGATCGACAAGTTGGGCAACCGCGTGGTGATTTCGTCCGACACCTTGATCTACCCGGTGCTCAACGGCTTTGGTGTGAAGAAGGGCAATGACACGGTCAAGCAGGCCTTGCTCGACGGCCTGGCAAAATTCCGTGCCACGCCTGAGTACGCGGCCCTGCTGAAGAAGTACAACTTCGAAGCACCGACCGATGCCGACCTCGCGGCGCTGATGCCCAAGTAACCCAATCACGCGGCCGCCGCTGTGCGGCCGCGTCCTGCGGAGACCGATTCATGGCGTTATCCCACGAAGAACAGACGCGCATCGACCTGGCGGCGACCTTTCGCATCATCGCCCACCTGGGCATGCACGAGGCGGTGGCCAACCACTTCAGCGCTGCCGTGTCGGCCGATGGCAAACAGTTTTTGCTCAACCCGAAGTGGAAGCACTTCTCGCGTATCCGTGCCAGTGACCTGTTGCTGCTGAACGCCGATGACAGCGCCTGCGCCGATCACCCGAATGTGGACGCCACCGCCTGGTCGATCCACGGGCAGATCCACCGGCTGCTGCCACAAACCCGCGCGGTGCTGCATTTGCACCCGGTGTACACCACGGCCGTGGCGTGCCTGGCCACGCCGCACATCCCGCCGATCGACCAGAACACCGCGCGTTATTTCAACCGCGTGGCGGTGGATGAACTCTACGGCGGCATGGCCGACACCGAGGCCGAAGGCGCTCGCCTGGCCGGGCTGCTCGACGGCAAGCGCCGTCTGCTGATGGGCAACCACGGCGTGATGGTCACGGCGACGTCCATCGGCGAGGCCTTCGATGATATCTGGACCCTGGAGCGTGCCTGCCAGATCCTCGTGACGGCCTGGTCCACCGGGCAGCCGCTGCGGGTGCTTTCCGATGACGTGGCGGAGAAAACCGCGCGCGGTTGGGAAGGGATTGTGGATTTCTCGGTCCGGCATTTTGAAGAAATGAAGCAGTTGATGATCGACGCCGACCCTTCGGTACTCGATTGAGGAGCACGCCATGACTTTTTCCGTTGTCGCCCGGTGTGCCGAGACCGGCCAGTTGGGTATTGCGATCAGCTCTTCGAGCATCGCCGTGGGCGCCCGTTGCCCCTGGCTGCGCCCAGGCGTTGGCGCGGTGGCGTCGCAGAACATCACACTGCCGAGCCTGGGGCCGCAGCTGCTGGATTTGCTCGAGCAGGGCCTGGCACCGAGCGAGGCGCTGGCGAACTTGGTGGAACAGGACCACAGCCAATATCGTCAGGTCACCGTGATTGATAGCCAGGGGCGCACCGCGCATTTCAGCGGGGCGCAGACCCTCGGGATTCATCACGCGCTGAGCGGCGAGCAGTGCGTAGCGGCGGGCAATATGTTGGCCGACGCTGGGGTGATTGCGGCGATGGTGCGCGCGTTCGAGATGGCCACGGGGCCGCTCGCCGAGCGCTTGCTGGCGGCGATGCAGGCCGGCCAGGCCGAAGGCGGCGAAGCGGGGCCGGTGCATTCGGCGGCGTTGGTGGTGGTCGACGACTTGCTGTGGCCGATCGTCAACTTGCGTGTCGACTGGGCCGATGAGGACCCGATCGGCGCGCTCGACCAACTCTGGCAAGCCTATCGCCCGCAACTGCAGGCCTACATCGACCGCGCCCTCAACCCGCAGATTGCACCGGGCTATGCCGTGCCGGGAGATGAGCGTTGAACACAAGCCGCGACCTGCTGGCGCAACTGGTGCGCTTTGATACCACCAGCCGTGAATCCAACCTGGCGTTGATCGACTTTGTGCGCACCTATCTGCAGGACCACGGCGTGGCCTGCGAGCTGGTCTACAACGCGCACAAGAGCAAGGCCAACCTGCTGGCGACCATCGGCCCGGCCGAGGTGCCTGGCGTGGTGTTGTCCGGGCATACCGACGTGGTGCCGGTGGACGGGCAGCGCTGGACGGTGGCGCCGTTTGAACTGACGGAAAAACACGGCCGGTTGTACGGGCGCGGTACTGCCGATATGAAGGGTTACATCGCCTGCGTACTGGCCTGTGTGCCGGCACTGGTGAAGGCGCCGTTGCGCATGCCGGTGCATATCGCGCTGTCGTACGACGAAGAGGTGGGTTGCCTGGGTGTGCGCGCGTTGATCGAGCGGTTCCATGGGCAGGCAGTCAAGCCGTTGCTGTGCGTGATCGGCGAACCTACCGAGCTCAAGCCGGTGCTCGGCCACAAAGGCAAGCTGGCAGTGCGCTGCGAAGTGCACGGCGTGGCCTGCCATTCGGCGTATGCACCGTCGGGTGTGAATGCCATCGAATATGCCGCGCAACTGATCAGCGAGCTGGTGCGACTCGGTGAGACGCTCAAGGCGCCGACGTTGCTCGACGAGCGTTTTGATCCGCCGTTTTCCACGGTGCAGACCGGCGTGATCGGCGGCGGCAAGGCGCTGAATATCGTCCCGCAGGACTGCACGTTCGACTTTGAAGTGCGCTCGCTGCCGGCCCAGGATCCCCGGCAGGTGGCGCAGCAACTGCGCGATTACGCGGAGCACACCTTGCTGCCGGCGATGCAGGCGGTGAGCGCGCACTGCGCGATTGAGTTCAGTGAATTGTCCAGCTACCCAGGGTTGGCCACCTCGCCGCAAAGCCAGGCAGCGGAATGGGTCGCGCAGTTTTGCGGCTCCCGGGATTACGGCACCGTGGCGTTCGGGACTGAAGGCGGGCTGTTTGACCAGGCCGGCATCCCGACAGTGGTATGCGGCCCCGGCAGCATGGAACAGGGGCATAAGCCGGATGAATTCATCAGCCTGGAACAGCTGGATGCCTGCGACCGAATGCTGGAACGGGTGCTCGCGTTCGTGAGCCGATAAACCCCTCTCAAGCCATGTGCTCATCAAACTGTGGGAGCTGGCAAGCCCACTCCCACAGGGGCCTCAAGGTATGGCTCAGGCCCTCAGGCATATGGAGCTCCCACAGAGGCCTCAAGGTATGGCTCAAGCCCCCAAGCATATGGAGCTCCCACAGAGGCCCCAAGGCATGGCTCAGGCCCCCAGGCATATGGAGATCAAATGTGGGAGCTGGCTTGCCTGCGAAGGCGGTGTGTCAGTCGACGAATTAGTTAACTGACCCACCGCCTTCGCGAGCAAGCCCGCTCCCACAGGGGGATCCTGGTATGACTCGGGATCTCGGGTGTATGGAGCTCCCACAGGGGGCCTCAAGGCATGGCTCAAGCCCCCAAGCATATGGAGCTCCCACAGAGGCCCCAAGGCATGGCTCAGGCCCCCAAGCCTATGGAGATCAAATGTGGGAGCTGGCTTGCCTGCGAAGGCGGTGTGTCAGTCGACGAATTAGTTAACTGACCCACCGCCTTCGCGAGCAAGCCCGCTCCCACAGGGGGCTCAAGGTATGGCTCAGCCTCCCAGGCATACGGAGCTCCCACAGAGGCCCCAAGGTATGGCCCAAGCCCCCAGGCATATGGAGCTCAAATGTGGAAGCTGGCTGGTGATTTCATCCAGCCTTGGCCACGCCCACTCGCCACTGCGCCGGGGGCAGGGTTCCGTTTACCAGGTAATTTCCCACGATCCGCGATTTGTAGACGCGCGGGTTGTGGTTGGCCAATGTGCGCGCGTTGCGCCATAGCCGGTCCAGTGCCTTGTTGCTGGCGGTGGCGCTGGCGCCCAGGGCGTCGAATAGCGCGGTGGTCGCTGCGAGTGTGGCATCCACCACCGGGTTGACGGCCAGGCACACTTCCAGCTCGGCGAGTGCCACCTGTGGGTCGTCGTCATGCACGGGCTGGTCGTGGGCAATCACATACTGCGCGGTGTGTTCCAGGCGCTGCGCCGCCTGTTGGGCGATGGCCTGGGCGGCGTAGGCCTGGCTGGCGACTTCGCCGATCACTTGCAGCAATTGCACATCCTGGCCGGCGACATCGGCATTGCCCGTGGTGAAAGTGCGGGCGCGTTGGCTGAGTTCTTCGGCGCCACTCAAGGCCGCGCGGCGGGCAATGCCGGCGAGGGTGCTGAGGTGATAAAGCTGGAAAAACGACTGCCCATGGCCAAAGCGCTGTTGGGTGGGGCGCGCCTCATTGTCCAGCACCGGCGCGCTGTCGAAGATGCAGGTGCCGCTGGCGGTCAGGCGTTGGCCGAAGCCGTTCCAGTCATCGACGACCTGCACGCCGGCAGCCTTGAGGTCGACAACCACGCTGTAGGTCGTGCCGTCTTCGCCGGTTGCAATCGTGTTGATCAAGTCACTGTAAAGCGCGCCCGTGGTGTAGAACTTGCGGCCGCTGATGCGCAAGGTACCGCTTGCGTCGCGGTGCAGACGGGTTTCGAAATCACCACGGGTCTGGTTGCCGACTTCGGTGCTGCCGGGAGAGAGCAGCGCGCCCTCGCCGAGACGGTCGAGCCACTTGGCGCGCCAGGCGGGGTCTTTGGCGCTGAGTACATCTTCGCAAAAACCAAAATGCCCCCGCAGGGCCTGGGTGATGTTGGAGTCGGCGGCAGACAGTTCGGTGAGCACGGCGAGCAGCTCAACCAGGGTCGCGCCGTGACCGCCATGGCTTGGCGGCAAGCGCCAGCGCGGCAGGCCCAGGGCGGTGAGTTGCTGGATCACACCGGCCAGGCTGGCACGCGTCTGATCGTGCTCGGCCGCCTGCGCGAGGATGTGGGCGAAGAGTGGGCGCAACGGTGCGGCCAATTGTTCGTAGCGGGCAGACGGCGGTGCGCCCCAGATAGGCAAGGCAGAATTGGACATGGGTTGACCTGGCGGTGCCTGCGCGTGGACGCGTCGGGCTGGAAAAAAGAGTCAGAAGCACGGGGCCAGTGGTCTGGTGACGCCACCCTAACCCAGCGGTGACGAGGTTTTTAATACGAAAAATTGCTATCGAACTGCGGGCTGGTTCTATCGGCGCGACGGGAAACAAGCACTCACAGAATCGCCCGGCCCCATGTACCGGGCGTGAACTAGGATTTTTTCTTCGGGGAACTCTGCGCAGCTTGAAAAATCACTAGCATCGGCAGGGAGTAGCCAGTAGGCTACATGTGAATCTGTGACCAACATAATCGGCAGGACGCCAGAGTTGGATACATGGCTGGATGGAATGAGGGACGTTTGTGGAAAAGTGGCGGTTCTGACTCGGCTGGATCGCGCCGAAGAAAACAATTTTGGCGATTGCGAGCCTGCCGGTAACGGCCTCAGTGACATGCGTATTTTTGTCGGGCCCGGCTACCGGATCTACTTTGTCCGCACGGGCATCACCGCCTACTTGATGCTGTGGGGCAGTGACAAAACCGACCAGCAAAGAGGCATCAAGCGCGCCCAAGAGATTCTGGATGCCCTGAGAGGTTAACCAAATGAGCAATTCGACATTCAAGCCAGAGGACATGCCGATCCTCGATCTGGATACCTCCGGTACCCAGGTCTATGAAGCTTCGCGCTTCCTCGACAGCCCTGAAACCATCAGTGCTTACCTTGCGCAAAGCATGAAGTCGCAAGACCCGCAGATCCTCATGAAGGCGCTTGCCGAGGTCGCCAAGGCACAAGGTGTGAACAAGGTGGCCGCGGCGGCGGGAGTGAATCGCGAGAGTCTGTACAAGACGCTCAAGGGCGGGTCTAAAACGCGCTATGACACCGTGCAGAAACTGATGCTGGCGTTAGGCGTGGAGCTGACGGTGCAGCCGATCAAGCGAACCCACTCGGCGAAGTGACCACGATCACCGGTGGGAGCTGGCTTGCCTGCGATGGCGATGGGTCAGGCCACCTCAGAGTTGCTATCGCAGGCAAGCCCGCTCCTGCATTGAGCGGGCGTGTGAGTGCCTAGCGCACCAGGCACGGTTGCTTGTTGTTGAAGCTCCAGCCCGGGATCAGGAACTGCATCGCCACGCTGTCATCGCGCGCGCCGAGGCCCATGCCTTTGTACACTTCATGGGCCTTGGCCACGGCGTCCATGTCGATGTCCACGCCCAGGCCAGGCTTGGCGGGCACCTTCACGTAACCCCCTTCGATTTTCAATGGCTCGTGGGTCAGGCGCTGGCCGTCCTGCCAGATCCAGTGGGTGTCGATGGCGGTGATGTCGCCCGGTGCGGCGGCGGCCACCTGGGTGAACATCGCCAGGGAAATATCGAAGTGGTTGTTGGAATGCGAGCCCCAGGTCAGGCCCCACTCGTTGCACATCTGCGCGACACGCACCGAGCCTTGCATGGTCCAGAAGTGCGGGTCGGCCAGCGGGATGTCCACCGATTGCAGCTGGATCGCGTGGCCCATTTCGCGCCAGTCGGTGGCAATCATGTTGGTGGCGGTCTTGAGGCCGGTGGCGCGGCGGAATTCGGCCATGACTTCGCGGCCCGAGTAACCGTTCTCGGCACCGCATGGGTCTTCGGCGTAGGCGAGCACGTGGTGCTGGTCTCGGCACAGGCGGATGGCTTCTTTCAATGACCACGCGCCATTCGGGTCAAGGGTGATGCGAGCGTCGGGGAAGCGCTCGGCCAGTGCGGTGACGGCTTCGATTTCTGCGTCACCGCTCAGCACGCCGCCCTTGAGCTTGAAATCATTGAAGCCGTACTTGGCTTTGGCGGCTTCGGCCAGGCGGACTACGGCCTCCGCCGTCAGGGCAGTTTCGTGACGCAGGCGGAACCAGTCATCATCGGCCTCGGCCTCGTTGCGATATGCCAGGTTCGTTGCGTTGCGGTCGCCGATATAAAACAGGTAGCCGAGCATTTTCACCGCATCACGTTGCTGCCCTTCGCCGAGCAAGGCGGCCACCGGCACTTCCAGGAATTGACCCAGCAGGTCGAGCAGCGCCGCTTCCATCGCCGTGACCGCGTGGATGGTGATGCGCAGGTCGAACGTCTGCAGGCCGCGACCGCCCGCGTCGCGCGAGGCAAAGGTGCTGCGCATCTGGTTGAGGATGCGCTGGTACTGCCCGATCGGTTGGCCGATCACCAGGCTGCGCGCGTCCTCCAGGGTTTCGCGGATACGTTCGCCGCCGGGCACTTCGCCCACACCGGTGCGGCCGCTGCTGTCCTTGAGGATGACGATATTGCGCGTGAAGTAAGGCCCGTGGGCGCCGCTCAGGTTGAGCAGCATGCTGTCGTGGCCGGCCACGGGGATGACTTGGAAGTGGGTGACTACTGGGGTATTCATGGCACGTTCCTGGATAAGGTCAGAGAGGTTTGCTGATGGCTGCGCCCACGGGCACAGCGCCGGGCGAGGCCAGTACGGCGGACGGTGAGGTCTTGGCAAAGAACACCAGGATTGCGGCGAGCACTGACGTGCCTGCCAGGCCATAGAGGCCGCCCTGGATCGAGCCGGTGGTCTGTTCGAGGAAGCCGAAGGTGGTCGGTGCGACGAAGCCCCCCAGGTTGCCGATGGAGTTGATCAGCGCGATCACGGCTGCAGCGATGCGCACATCCAGATAACCCTGGGGGATCGGCCAGAACAGCGAAGACGCCGACTTGAAACCGATGGCCGCAAAGCAGATAGCCACGAAGGCGAAGATCGGCCCGCCGGTGGTGGACATGAACATGCCGGCAGCGGCAATCAACAGCGCGGCCGCGACCCAGGCCTGCTGGAACTTGAACTTGCTCGACAACGATGCGAACGCGTACATGGCGATGATCGAGATCAGCCACGGGATCGAGTTGAAGAACCCGACCTGCACATCGCTCAGGTCGCCCATCTTCTTGATGATGCTCGGCAGCCAGAACGTCGCGGCGTAGATGGTCAGCTGGATGCAGAAGTACAACGCGCAGAACAGCAGGATCTGGCGATCCTTGAGCAGCTTGCCGAGCGTCGGCTTGACCGTGGTCAGGGCTTCACGCTCGCGCTGTTCCTGGTCGATGGCGCCGACCAGTGCATCCTGTTCTTCGCGGGTCATCCATTTGGCGTCGTGGGGGTTGGAGTCGAGCCAGAACCACACGAAGAACCCCAGCGCCACGGACGCCAGGCCTTCGATGGCGAACATCCATTGCCAGCCGTGGAAGCCGAACCCTTCGATCTGCAGCAGCGCGCCGGAGAGCGGGCCCGAGATCAACGAGGCCACCGCCGAGCCGCTGAGGAAAATCGCGATGGCTTTACCGCGCTCCACACCCGGCAGCCAGCGCGTGAAGTAGTAGATCACTCCAGGAAAGAACCCGGCCTCGGCCACGCCCAACAGGAAGCGCAGGATGTAGAACTGGGTTTCGTTCTGGATGAACGCCATCAGCGTGGCGACGATGCCCCAGGTGAACATGATGCGGGTCAGCCAGATGCGCGCGCCGACCTTCTGCAGCAGCATGTTGGAGGGCACTTCGAAGAGCGCGTAGCCGATGAAGAACAACCCGGCACCCAGGCCGTAGGCCGCAGCGCCGATGCCGAGGTCGTGCTCCATGTGCGTGCGCACGAAACCGATGTTGACCCGGTCGATGTAGTTGAGGATGAACATGATCACGAACAGTGGGAGCACGTGGCCCTTCACTTTGCTCACGGCGCGCGCGAGGACCGAATCACTTTCTGGAGTGGCAGATGCATGGCTTGAATTGTTCACAATTCAAAACTCCCCCTGATTTATTTTTATGCGGGTTTGCGTGTCTTGTTGATAGACATCATACAAGTGATTTTCCGAAGGCCGCAATGCGGTCGTGAGTGAATTTGTTCTTATAAGGCCGATGTTCGACCAGTTATTTTGGTTATGTACCAGCATTTGCTTGGCTTTGAGAGGGGTTTGCTACCCAAGAATGATGCGGGCGCCTGGCGCTGGTGGTAATGCGTAGATTAGCCGTTAAGATTGGTTGTCATACAAGTTGGGCCGAGGCAAATCAACGCAGCCGTGTCGCCGGGCGGGATGTTAAGCTCGCACCAGCCCAACCCCGTGGACCCGCAACGATGCCGATTGATAGTGGAATGCCCGTCCGTAGACGCTCCAACAACCTCGCCCAAGGCGTGGTCGACGCGCTGACCCAGCGCATCCTGCTCGGGCAGTTGAAGCCCGGTGAAAAGCTGCCGTCGGAATCCACGATCGTCCTTGAGCATGGCGTGAGCCGCACCGTGGTGCGTGAGGCCATTTCCAAGCTGCAGGCGTCGGGTCTGGTCGAGACCCGTCATGGCATCGGCACTTTTGTGCTGGCGCAACACGCCCGCCAAGGCCTGCGCTTGCACGTGGACACGGTTGCCAGTGTGCGCAACATGCTCGAGTTGCGCCTGGGCCTGGAGGTGCAGGCGGTTGCGCTGGCCGCGTTACGCAGGACCGACGAACACCTGGCGCACATGCGCACTGCGCTCGACGATTACCAGGCGTCGCTGGCCAACAACGACAGCTGCGTCGAAGAGGACAAGCGTTTTCACCAGTTGATCGCCGAGGCCACCGGCAATACCTTCTTCACCGAAATCATGCTGCACCTGGGCAATGCGATGATTCCGCGCACCCAGCTCAAGGGCGATGAGCGTGGCGGTGCGGACTTTGCCCAACTGGGGCAGTTGGCGAACCTGGAGCATGAGGCGATCTTCAACGCGATCAAGCGCCAAGACCCGGACGCTGCCCGCGCCGCAATGGTGCTGCACCTGACCAACAGTCGGGATCGGTTTTCGGGTGAGTAATTTTGTGTTGATAAGGAACGGCTGTTGAACCCACATACATTGTCCATGCGCCTGGAGCGCGTGGCGGCGAACGTGCCCGCTGGCGCGCGCCTGGCCGATATCGGCTCGGACCACGCTTACCTGCCAGTCGCGTTGATGCGCCGCGGGTTGATCACGGCGGCGGTGGCGGGGGAGGTGGCGACCACGCCGTTCCATGCGGCTGTGCGCACCGTGCGTGAGAATGGCCTGGAGCAGCACATTACCGTGCGCCTGGCCGATGGGCTGGCGGCGATAACGCCGGCGGACCAGATCACCGCGATCAGCCTCTGCGGCATGGGCGGCGAGACGATTCGCGACATCCTGGAAAGTGGCAAGGCACACCTGAGCGGCCGTGAGCGCCTGGTCCTGCAGCCCAATGGCGGCGAGCAGCCGTTGCGTCAGTGGTTGATGGACAACGGTTACGCGATTCTCACTGAAGAGCTGCTGCGCGAAAACCGCTTCTACTACGAAATCATTGTGGCCGAGCGTGCCCCGCCGGTGAGTTATACCGCTGAGCAGCTGTATTTCGGCCCACTGCAGATGCAGGCGCGCAGCCCGGAGTTCCTGGCCAAGTGGCAGCGCATGCTGCGCCAGAAGCAGAACACCCTGGCCAGTTTCGAGCGGGCGCGGCGGGCAGTGCCGCAGGAGAAGGTGCAGGAGGTTGCGCGGCAGGTGCGGTGGATCCGTTCGCTGCTGGCCTAATGCGTTTTGGTCGGCGCCGGGCCTGCTGTCGGTGGTGTTCTTGAGCAGGCTGGCGCCAGGCCGGGCTCCTACGCGGGCGGGGGGTATGGTTCAATGGCGGCCATCACTCACTTATCCTGGACATCCGCCATGGCAGACACCACTGACCAAGCCTTCTATGACCGTGCAGACGCGCATATCGAATTGTCGAACGAGCAACTCAAGACCTGTGAAAACCTCGGCGAGGTCAGCGCCTCGATGATGTTCGGCACCACCCGTTTCAACGCCTGGGCGAGTGCGCGCAACTTCAAGTCCGGTGCGGAAATGGCCGAGGCGCGCGAGGCGATGTTGAAGTATTTCTGCGATCAGTACCGGATGATGCTTGAAGATAACCTCGACGATCACATCAATAATTTCAGCCAGTACATGCTGGTGAAATAGATCACTGTTACAGGTGTGCCCAGACCTTGAGTGCTTTTGCCCCATTTTCGCGCACACCTCACCTGCCTTTGCGCGTCACACCGTCTATTTCGGGGCGCGCTCCCTGCGGCCCGTATCTTGCTAGTGCCTTCCCAATCAATGACATGGCATTTTGCCGTTAGTCATTTCAAGGCTTCGCCCACCGCTGTACGCGTGGGTTGTTTTTGGGGAGTAGTCGGACATGCACAGCCTCTTGTCACCCGGTATCCGCCTGCTCGGGCGTTTCGGCTTTGCACGCAAATTCCAGATCCTGTTTTTCCTGTTCATGCTGCCCCTGGCGGGCAGCCTGTGGATGATTGGGGCGGACTATCGCGACAAGTTAACCGTGATTTCCAGTGAGCAGTCCGGCGTTCGGCAACTGCTGGCCCTCGATGCGCTGGATGCCCAATTGACCGCCCAGCGCAACCTGGCGGCGCGCTGGAAGGCTGCGGACATCCTGCACGCCCCCACCCCCGCGGCGAAGGCGGCGATGGACAAGGTCGATGCGAATTTCCCGCTGATCCTGCAAAGCCTGCAGGCCCTGGGCGAGTCGCTGAAAAGCCAGAACGCCAGCGCCGACACCCTGGCGCGCTTCGAGGCGCTGCAAGCCAGCGTCAAGGGCATGGACTCGCAATCGCTGCGCACCGTGGGCTGGTGGCCGGACGGATATGACCGCTTTACGTCGGCCCTGACCGCGATGCAAACCCTGCGCGAGCAGATCACCCTGGACGCCGGCCTGATCCTCGACCCGTGGCTGGAAACCTATTTGCTCATGCAGATTTCCACCCAGCACAGCCCCGACCTGATCGAGCGCATCGGCCGCATGGCCAGTGTCGGCCAGTCGTCCATCGCTTCGGGGCAGTTCACCCTGCAAAGCCGTTTGCAGATGCGCGATCTGCGCGGTCGTATCGGCGATGCGCGCGACCAGTTGGTCAAGGCCGCGGCGTCGCTCAAGGCCAAGCAATACGTGGGCCTGGAGCCCTGGACGGCGCAATACGACAACAGCCTGCAACAGCTCGACAACGAGCTCAAAGTCCTCGACGACGGCGTGTTCGGCGGCACCATCAAGCTCGATACCGCAGCCTTTGAGCGCAGTGTCGACGCGATGCTCGACGGCCTGGGCGCGCTGCGCAACCAGTCGCTGACGTCGCTGGACGCGCGCCTCGGTTACTACCGCGACCGCTCGCTGCAAAAATTTGTCCCGGTGGCCGCGACCTTCAGCCTGCTGGCGTTGGCGGCGCTGTACCTGTTCATCTGCCTGCAGGCTTCGATTCGCCGCAGTGCCAGCGGCATCACCACGCTGGCCGAATCCCTACGCGACGGCAACCTGTGCGTGGAAGTGGCGGTGGAAGGGCGCGACGAACTCGCCGCCATCAGCACCGCGCTCAACGTCGCGGTGGTGCAGTTGCGCACCAGCCTGCTGGGGGTCAACCATGAAACCCAGCAGCTCGGTTCGGCGGTGCTCACCCTCAATACGCAGTCGGGCAGCACCCTCACCGAGGTCGAGGACCAGCAACAGCAGATCAGCCAGATCGCCGCAGCGGCCACCCAGTTGGCCGCCACCTCGATGGGCGTCGCCAAGAGTTGCGAACAGGCCTCGGGCAGTGCCCAGCAGACGCGGCGCATCGCCGAAGACAGCAGCCGCGACAGCCAGCGCACCACGGCCAGTATCCAGCAGCTCAACCAGCGCCTCACCGACACCGCCGATGCGCTGGAGCAAGTCAGCCAGCAGGGCCAGCAGATTCAATCGGTGGTCGACACCATTCGGGGCATCGCCGAGCAGACCAACCTGCTGGCGCTCAACGCGGCGATCGAGGCCGCGCGCGCCGGCGAGCAGGGGCGCGGCTTCGCCGTGGTGGCTGATGAAGTGCGCAGTCTCTCCCAACGCACCCAGGCCTCGACCGCACAGATCGCCGGCACGGTGGACAGCCTGCGCGCCACGGTCAGCCAGGCGGTCAACCTGATGGGCGCCGCGTGCGAACAGGCGCTGACCGATGCCGAGTCGGTCACCGGGCTGGGCACGCGCCTGGGCGAAATCGCCGGCGCAGTGCAGAACGTCACCGACACCCTGGCGCAGATCGCCACGGCGGTGGAGGAGCAAGCGGCGACGGCGGATGAAGTCAGCGGCAATATCCAGCAGGTCGACCAGGCGGCAGGGCGCTTGCTGGACGGTGCGCGCGCGGTCAATCGCGCGGCGGACACCCTGAGCAAAGGCAGCCAGGCCTTGAGCGACAACACCGCACGGTTTCGCCTGGCCTGAGCCTGTGTGGAAGCGGGCTTGCCCGCGAATGCGCCGGGTCAGCCACCGCCTCCCTCACTGACCCGCCCCGCTCGCGAGTAACCCCGGCCCCACGGCACAGCAGCGGTGTTTTCCGCCCCCGGTTATGTTCGCCACCTGAACCTTCGGTGGATACAGGGCTCACTTGTTAGGTCGCCCTGTTCCCTTGCCGAAAGGAATCCGCATGCCTGCAACCTCGCCAACGCTGCCCCCGTGCGGCCCTGTCGAACGCGAACTCAGCCTGCGCGCCGTCATCACCGGGAGCGTGCTCGGTATCCTGCTGACGCCCTCCAATGTGTACGCCGGGTTGAAGATCGGTTGGTCGTTCAACATGTCGATCATTGCCCTGCTGGTCGGTTATGCCATCTGGCAAGGCCTGGCCCGGCGCACCGCCGAGCCACTGCCGTGGACGCTGCACGAGAGCAATATCAACCAGACCGTCGCCTCGGCGGCGGCGTCGATCATCTCCGGCGGGCTGGTCGCGCCGATCCCGGCCTATACGCTGCTGACCGGTAACCAGCTGGACGCGCTGCCGATGATCGCCTGGGTGTTCTCGGTGAGCTTCCTGGGGATCTGGATCGCCTGGTACCTGCGGCCCTCGTTGCTGAATGACAAGGCACTGAAATTCCCCGAAGGCATGGCCACCCTCGAAACCCTCTTGCACATCTACAACCACGGGCGCGAGGCCGCGACACGCTTGAAGGTGCTGCTCGGCGCCGCGCTGTTGTCGGGGCTGGTGAAGTGGGTGGACACGTTTTGGTGGGCGATCCCGCGCTGGGCGCCGAGCGCATCGCTGGAACGCCTGACCTTCACCGCCGACCCGTCGTTACTGCTGGTGGGGTTTGGCGGCATCATCGGTATTCGTGTGGGCCTGACCCTGTTGCTGGGGGCCTTGCTCGCGTGGGGCGGCCTCGGCCCTTGGCTTTTGGCGCAGCACCTGGTGACGTTGCCGGCCGACAGCAGTGGCCCGCAGTTCGCGGCGTTGGTGGAGTGGTTGCTGTGGCCGGGCGTGAGCCTGATGGTGTGTTCCACCTTGGCGTCATTGGCGATTCGCTTGTGGGCGTTGCGCGCCGCCACCCAGGCGGCGGGCGGGCGCACCTGGAGCGTGCCCCGGCCAGGGCCGGCTGCGGGGTTCGTGTTGTCGATCGTATTGGTCGTGTGCCTGCAGGCGGTGTTGTTCGGCATCAACCTGTGGATGGCATTGTTGACGATTCCCTTGGCGATCTGCCTGGCCGCCGTGGCCGCGCGGGTGGTGGGCGCCACCGGTATTCCGCCGATCGGCGCCATCGGGCAGCTGTCTCAATTGAGCTTTGGCATCGTCGCGCCCGGCCAGGTGCCGATCAACCTGATGAGCGCCAACACCGCCGGCGGCTCGGCCGGGCAATGCACGGATCTGATGAACGACTTCAAGGTGGGCAAGGCGATTGGCGCCACGCCGCACAAGCAGGTGGTCGCGCAGATCCTGGGGATCTTCATCGGCAGCATCGTCGGGGTGTTCGCCTACCTGGCACTGATTCCGGACCCGCACGCCATGCTGCTGACCGAAGAATGGCCGGCGCCGGCGGTCGCCACCTGGAAAGCCGTGGCGCAAACCCTGACCCATGGCCTGGAGTCACTGTCCTCCAGCATCCGTTGGGCGATTGCCATCGCAGGCCTGGTTGGCGTACTGCTGGGCATTCTCGACAGCACACTGTCTACCCAGCGGGCGCGCTACCTGCCCAGCGCTGCTGCCCTGGGCCTGGCCTTTGTGTTGCCGGCGTCGGTGTCACTGATGATGGCGCTCGGCGCCATCCTCACCTGGCTGGTGAGCTGCCGCTGGGCGAGCCTCACCGAACGCTTCGCCATTACCGCCGCCGCGGGGTTGATTGCGGGGGAGAGTATCACCGGCGTCGGCGCGTCGTTGTGGGCCATGGTGAATGGCTGATCACGCCTGTCTAGCGCTGTTGCAGGGCGATTTTCAGCCCCAGGCCCATGAACAGCGTGCCGATGATTTCGCCTTCCCAGCGACGCAGTCGGGCCAGGCCTTTGATCATGCGGCTCAAGGGGCGAATCGAGAGTGAAATCAGGCTGGTGTAGACCGCGCTGAGTCCCGAGAAAATCAGGCCCAGCACCACGAACTGGAGCAGGGACGAGCCGGATTGCGGGTGGACGAACTGCGGCAGGAAAGCCAGGAAGAAAATCGCGGTTTTCGGGTTCAGCACCTCGGCACCCACCGCCTGGAAAAACGCCTGCGTCGGCGTCACCTGCGGCAGGTCTGCGCGTGCGTAGGTGCTGGTCTTGGCCATGCACGCGCGCACCCCCAGGTAGACCAGATAACAGGCACCCGCCCACTTCACCAGATTGAACGCGGTGGCGGAGGTCATCAGGATCGCCGACAAACCCAGGGCCGCGCCGAGCGTGTGGATCAAGTCGCCCGTGGCCACCCCCAGCCCGGTCGCGATACCGGCCTTGCGTCCGCCCTGGACGGTACGGGTGATCACCAGCAACACGGCCGGACCGGGGATCAGGAACAGGCCGATGACCACGGCTATATAGGTGATGAGCGCGGTGAGTTCAAACATGGCGAGCTGTCCAGTTGAAGGCGAGGCCCTCAGTTATCCTCAGGTTTGGCATGAATGCAATACTGTTTGATTCAGGGCACTCCACGGCGACAGCGTAGTCTTGTTCT
Source organism: Pseudomonas sp. 13B_2.1_Bac1 (assembly GCF_025466155.1). NCBI lineage: Bacteria > Pseudomonadati > Pseudomonadota > Gammaproteobacteria > Pseudomonadales > Pseudomonadaceae > Pseudomonas > Pseudomonas sp. 13B_2.1_Bac1. The sequence goes on from NZ_JANLOH010000008.1 coordinate 29,619, forward strand.
AGACACCCCTCACTCTCGTCCTGCGGAGCTTCCCATGATCACGGTCCACCACCTCAACAACTCGCGTTCACAGCGCATCCTGTGGCTGCTCGAAGAACTGGGCCTGCCTTACGAGATCAAGCGCTACCAGCGCGACCCGAAAACCAACCTGGCGCCGCCGGAACTCAAGGCCATCAACCCGCTGGGCAAATCCCCGGTGATCGAGGACGGCGCGCTGGTCCTGATCGAATCCGCCGCGATCATCGACTATCTGATCCGCCGCCACGGCGCAGGCCGCCTGCAGCCCGATCCTGCCACGGCCACCTACGACAAGTACGTGCAATGGCTGCACTTCGCCGAAGGCTCGGCGATGCTGCCGTTGATGCTCAACCTCTACGTCGGCCGCCTGGGTGAGGCGGGCGCGCCGTTGCACCCACGGATCGAGTCGGAGCTGGCCAACTACCTGGGCTATTTGAACGATGTGCTGGCGGATTCGCCTTACCTGGTAGGGGATGAGTTGAGCGGCGCGGATATCCAGATGAGCTTCATCGGTGAAATCGCCAAGGCCCAGGGCAAGCTCCAGGCTTACCCGAACCTGGCGGCTTGGGTGCAGCGCTTCCAGGCCCGACCTGCGTACCGCAAGGCGGTGGAGCAGGGCGGCGAGTACGCGTTTGCCAAATAAACTCAGCGCAGGCGAGGCCTATCCGCCTCGCCCCCAGCGTTTTACTGCGGCGCTAATGCCTGGCCTGCAAACCGCTTCAGCGAAAACGCCGACAGGTCCAGGTCGCTCGAACCGCGGATACACCACTGCGCAAATGCCTCGCCCAGTGCAGCCGAGTGCTTGAAGCCGTGCCCCGAGCACGGCGACACCACCAGGGTGTGCTGCAGCGTGGGGTGCTGGTCGATGATGAAATGGTGATCCGGCGTCACCGTGTAGGCACACACCGCCGACTTGACGACTTTGGACGTGACCCCGGCAATACGGCCTCGTACCTGCTGGTCATACATTGCCTGCTCCTCCGCGGCCGAGATCGTACGGTCGAGTGTTTCGGGGGTGGACGCGGTGTGGTACTGCGCCGTGGCAATCTTCAAAGTGCCCTCGCCGGGCAATGCCGGGAAACCGTAGTTGGTATTGCCCTCGCCCTGGCCGTGCGTGAGGATGTAGGTCGGTGATTTCCCCACCAGGTCGGCCCCCAGCTCAAGCTCGAACCAGAACAGCTGTTGCCGATACACCTTGAGCAGTTGATCAAATGGGGCGCCAAGCAGGCCGCCGGCCCAGTTGCCCGCACTCACCACCAGCTTGTCGGCCTGCAGCGTGCGCTGGTCGGTGGTCACGGTGACGCCGTGATCGTCCGCGCGGATAGCGGTCACGGTCTCGCCCTTGTACAACGTGGCGCCGTGCTGTTCAGCCAACCGGAGCTGCACCTCGATGCAACGCTCTGGCCGCACAAAGCCGCCGCCCGGTTCGTAATAGCCGATGGCGCTGTCCGCCACGTGGGCGAATTGCGCAAAGCGCTGGCGAATCTGCGTCGCGTCCAATACTTCATGTTCGATGCCGTAGGTGTTCGCCAGGCCAATGGTGCGCAAGGTGAAGTCCGATTCATCGCTGGGGTCGAAATCATCGCGGGAGGTCAGTACCAGCAACCCGGATTGTTCGAACAACGCCTCCCCCGACGCGGCCTCAAGCTCACGCCAGATACGGTGCGAGTTGCGCACGATGGGCACGTACTGCGCGCCTTCACCCACCGACAGCCGCGTGATGCGGGTGTCGCCATGGCTGGAGCCGAAGGTATGGGGCGGATGATGACGGTCGATGCCGGCGACCTTTACCCCGGCTTTGGCCAATTGGTACACGGTGGCGGCACCCATGGCGCCCAGGCCGATGACCAGCGATTCATAACGTTCCACTGTCGATACTCGCTAGAGAGGGAGGGCGCTTAGTTGAGGGCAATGGCGGCTAAAACACAATGGGGGGCGGGGTGTTTCAGGTCGGTCAATGTGCGCTTGGGCGAAACCGCGCAACGTTTTTGCGAGATGCGAGCTTTGCGTTGCCGGTGAAGCGCTCACCGGCAACCGATAAAACTGCCGGTCAGCGCACTACGTCCAACGCGGTAATTTCATTCACATAGTGAAATTCACTCGACGTCGATTCTAGCGTCAATGCGACGCCCAGGTCCTCGATGAAGGCGCGCGAGGTTTTGTAGTCGCCCTGGTCGCACGCGAGCCGGATGGCGTCCCCGGTCAGCGTGGCAAACACCTGGCGCGCCGGGAAACGCTCGCCGATCTTGCAGGTCAAGGTTGTGTCGTTCGGTTTGTCGGTGGGCTTGGCCGGCACATTGACCATGCTCAGGTGAGCGGTCAGCGTCTGGCCCGGCGTCCAGCTGGTCGGCAGCTTCAGCTCGGCTGTGCGGGTTTGCAGGACCCGCCCGTCACCCACGCCGTTCATCTTCGATTTCAGCTGGATCAGGTCGGCCTGCATCAGGCGGTCGACGTTGAAGACCGGCCCGTAGACCTCGTTCTTCACCAACAGGCCGCCCTCGGCCTTGAGCGTCACCGACGTCGGTGAATCCTCGCTGCCGTCGCCCTTCTTGGACAGGTAGGTGTAGCTCAGCGTCTTGAACTTGGGTTGCAGCAACGGCGAGTCGAGGCGTTGCAGCACCGCAGCCGGCACCTCGACATCGCCGAGGCTGGTTTCAACCTGGGTACGCGGGTAGTCGACCGGCGCGATGTCCGGTCGCAACATCGCCAGCAGCGCCGCGTTGACCCCACCCTGCACCGAACAACTGATCCGCGACTGCGTGCCTTGCTTGCCTTCCGGTTCGATGATCAGCACGCGCTCGACATTGCGCGTGCCCGGCGCCTTGCCTGGCTGGGGCTTGATCGAGCGCCAGCTGTTGCCGACCTTGAGCTCGCTGCGCGTGTATTCGTGTTCGCCTTTGAACAGGAAATTCGGTTGGTCCAGCAGCGGCGCCAGGCGCTGAGCCACCTCATCGATATTGCCCTGCGCAATGAAGCCCCAGTAATAGTAGAGCCCCAGCGGGCCGAGGTCGGCGACCTCGTCGTTATAGGCCAGCAGTTTCAACCCGGCGATCGGCGGCGCGCTGACCGGCACGGCGTTGGCGTTGCGGTTGGTGCGATCTTTCACCGCGATCCAGGTGTAGTTCTTTTCCTGCTGGAGCGGCGCATAGGACTGCCAGGCATCGCGATGGGTGTTCAAGCTGCTGAAGAAACTCGCGTCGCAACGGGCGAAGGCCTTGAGCGTGTCGGTCAGGGCGGCGTCATCGGCGTGGGCGAAGGACGGTGCCAATAGGGCGCAGGCGAGGACGAGGGCGGACGCAGGCAACTTCATTGGGCGGGATTTCCGTATCGAGGCGGGGAGGTGGGCATTATCCAGAAATTGAGCGCCAGCGCAGTCAAAATGTAGGCATTGTCGAGCGTGTCGCCTTTCAGCCCAGGCGTACACGCCAGTCACCGCCGTGCTGCAGGCGGCATTCTTCTTCGCTGTCAACGCGTACGCAGCGGTCCAGGCGCACCGTGCCAGCTTCGGCAGCGGCCAGCGCAATGCCGGTCAGCTCACGCAGGCGCTGGTCAGTGCCGGCGGCGAGGGCCTGGTCTTTGCTGGCGCGGGTGTCGAACACCCAGATCACCCGCAGGCTTTGGGGGAAGGCGGCGTAGTCGACAGTGTGGGTCAGCCACTCGAAGCCCGGGATTTCGGCTTTGGCGGTTTCGCAGGCGTCGGTGAGGGTGGCGGCGAGGCGGCGTTCCAGGCGCGTGGCTTCGCGTGGGGTCAAGGGCATGCGGGGCTCCGGGATGTCATGTGTTTTTCACGAGGAGGTCCCAGACTAATGGGCTGGCAGCATTGTGCAAATCCATTTCAAGTAAAGTGCCCTCATGGACGACGCTGTTACCTATCGACTTGCCACGCTCGATGACGCACTGAGCCTGTGTGAACTGGGGCAAGTGCTCTGCGACGTGCACCATGCTGCGCGGCCCGATATCTATGCGGCGCCCACCGAGGATTTTTCGCGCGATCTTGCCCATTGGTCTGGCCGGTTCGAAAAGGCGGGCCAGGTTGTCTTCATCGCGCATGCGGGCCTTGAGGCCGTGGCCTTTATTACCGCCAGCCTCTCAGCCAGCAGTGGGCCGCTGATGCAGCCGCAGACTGTCGCGCGTGTAGGCTCGGTGTGCGTAGCCGAAGCGTATTGGGGCCAAGGTATTGGGCGCCACCTTATGGGCCTGGTTAAAAGCTGGGCGCTGGACAATGACGCGCAGGATTTGCGCCTATCGGTGTGGTCGTTCAATGAGCGTGCCGTGCGTATGTACACCGAGTTGGGGTTTGAGAGGCGTGCGCTGGAGATGGGAATGCGTCTGTAGCGCGGGCCGTCGACTACACCGGCGCCCTTAATGCGCTGATGATGAACGCGTGCAGGCTATTCACCGCCTTGGACCCGCGCGAGGCGCGGCTGCGCAGAATCGAGACTTCCATCGGCGCGATAGTGCCCAGGCCATGCTCAGCGCTCAACACCTGCAGCGATGGCTGCACGGTGCACTGGGTGATCGCGGCAATCGCGAGGCCGCCCTCGACGGCGGCCACCTGGCCGGCGAGGCTGGAACTGTTGTAGACCACCTTGTATTGGCGCCCCTGCTGGGCCAATGAATTCACCGCGTAACGCCGCGCCAGGCTTTCACTTTCGTAGACCGCGATAGGCAGCGGGTCTCGGCGCCACAGTTCGAACTGCGGCGAGCCCACCCACACCATCGGCTCCTTGAACAGAAAGGTGCCACTGTGGGACGAGTCGCGGGACACCAGCGCAAGGTCAAGATCGCCGCTGCGTAGACGCGGGATCAGCGTTGTCGACTGTTCACAGGTGAGTTCGATTTCGACCCCTGCGTAGCGCGGCGAAAAACGCTTGAGCACCGGTGTCAGGTAACTGGCGGCGTAGTCCTCTGCAACGCCGAGGCGGATGCGCCCGGTCAATGCCTCACCGTTGAAGGCCGCCTGGGTCTCGGCGTGCAGGGCAAGCATGCGGCGCGCGTAACCCAGCAGCGTCTGGCCGTCTTCGGTGAGTTGCAGGTGCCGGGGGCCACGGTTCAACAGCGGGCGCCCCAGTGCGGCTTCGAGTTTCTTCATCTGCATGCTGACGGCGGACTGCGACCGGTTAACCTCCTGCGCGGCGCCAGAGAGCGACCCCGCGTCCACCACGGCGACGAAACATTTGAGCCAATCAATCTGCAGATCGCTGGACGGCATTGCGCTTACCTGTATTCGTTAATCGAATGGCTGCGACGTGAATAATGCGCTTTTCAGGGTGATTGTTCACTCGCAAGATAGGCGCTTGCCCCCTATTTGCAGGATCTGATCATGCCATTCGACACGTGGCTGCTGTACCTGGTGACCTGCTGCGGCATTGCCGTGGTGCCAGGACCCAATGCATTACTGGTGCTGACCCATGGCGCCCTTCACGGCAGCCGCAGGACGTTGTTCACCATCAGCGGTGGCGTGCTCGGCTTTGCCCTGGTGCTGACGCTGTGCGCGCTCGGCCTGGGCGCACTGATCAAGGCCTCGGCCACCTGGTTCACGGCCTTGAAGGTGGTCGGCGGGCTGTATCTGATCTGGCTGGGATTTGGCCTGTGGCGGTCGCCGCCGGTGAGCCTCGAGACCACTGCGACGCCAAGCCTGCGCCGCTGGCCGTTGTTTCGCCAGGGGCTGGTTTCGGCCCTCTCGAACCCCAAGGCGTTGCTGCTGTTCACCGCGTTTATCCCGCCATTCCTCGACCCGCACCGCAGCATCATCGCGCAGACAGCCGCCATCGCGCTGACCTACGCCGTCGTGGAGTTCGTGGTGGAATACCTGGTCGCCAGCGCCGCGCACCGAGTGCGCCCTTGGCTGGCCCGAACCGGGCGCCGCTTCAATAAAGTCTGCGGCGGTTTTTTTGTGCTGTTCGGACTGGCCTTGCCGGCCCATAGCTGAAGGTCGTTGGCCTTAGAAGTTGTCGCCCCATTTGCACAACTTGCTGTCGCCCAACGGTTCGAAGCTGAACGAGCGTGTGCCCACCTGCATTCTCTTGAGGATCACCGCGCAGCTACCAAGCCCGGCCGCCTGCAGTTCGTAGTCCGCGCCAGCGACAGGCACAAAAGTGAACATGTTGTAGCAACGATTGCCGATGTAATGAAACGCGATGGGCTGCCCGGCGGGCACCAGCAGTTCACTCTCCACGGTGGAGGGTAACTGCACGGCGGTGGGTTGCATGCCGAGCTTTTCACCGTTGCGATCAGCATAGCCGTCGCGCTGCGCCACCATCACCCCCGCGCCAGGCAGGCGAAAGTTGATGCAGTCCGACTTGGGCACGGCGCGGACCATGCCGTCGCTGATCACTCGCACGCGGGCGGTGTCGCCGCTGGTGGCCGATGAATAGGGAGTGGAGAAGGAGCGGACATCCGTCAGCGCTCCACACCCGCTGAGCAATGCCAGCAGGCTGATTCCGACAAGCGAGTTAAGCGCGCGCGGCGATGTGTACATGAGGTGCTCCCTGCGGGTTGACGGTCAAGAGCGCCCTTTTTTCAGCGCAAAAGGGCCAGCGCGAAAGTGGCTGCACACACAGCAGCCATTGTGTACCAGGCCCGGTCGGCTTATTGCCCGGCCTGGCTGACAGGGGTCACGTTGCGGGTGTGATAATCGCCCGACGCGTCCTGGATGCAGTAATTGGAGGACACCGGTTTTTCCTCGCCGGCTTTCAACTCAACCACCTCATTGCGGCACTTTGTCTTGAATGTTTGCGACTGGAATGCCTGCCGGATTTCATAGTCGGCGCCTGCGCGTGGCACAAAACTCACGGGCGCTGAAGAGCAACTGGACCCGGACGTGACGAACGCCACAAACGCGATCAGCGGCTGCCCGGCCGGGACCACATGTTCATCGAAGTACCTGCGCGTCTCATCGATCTTCGCGCTGACCGGGGAGGGAGGCATGCCGATGACATTGTTCTGGTAGTCGGAAGGCCACATGCCGAAGATATCGCTGCTCTGACCGCTGGGCACGATACGCGAAGGATTCCATCCTTGCGGCCGTTCGCGGGCCGCCAGCGCTTTTACATAAGTGTCGTTGAAATACTGCTCGCAGCTTTGGCCGGAGACAAAACCTGCGTAGGCCCCTTGCCCGCTGATCAGACGGATGCGCGCCGTACTGGCGGGGTCGTACTTGGCCATCTCGGCCGGGTCCTGGACATCGGTTTTCTTGAAGGTGCAGCCCCCGACAGCCAACGGCACGATGAGCAACAGCCCCAGGCGTGCGATGACAGTGCCCAAGCCGGTATGAATTGATGAGCGCTTGCTGGCGTCCTGCTTCATTATTTTCTCCCTGTTAGTGGCGCAACCTTGGTGATGACGGGGTTTGGGCAGGCGTTTGCCTTCAAAGTTCGCGGGCTCGCATTGGATTGGGCAAAGAAAGCCGGGCGGCTGCCTTTTCCCCCTGCCGATGTGTCGCGCTTACAGTTCGTCCTGTTATTCTGATTCAGCAATCCGGGGTGTAGATAAGATGCCATACGGCATTAAGCGACAGGAATGTCGGCTAATTGATAGTTAGGGAAAACTGAGTATGCGTCGCTTAATAGCCCATGGGTTTGTGTTTGTCAGCATTGCGATACTCTGTTCCGGCTGCACATCTTATTCGTCCCAGCCGACAATCAACGAACCCGCTGCACCCGAAACAAAAGAAATCATCCCCAGCTTCAGTTACGCAATAAACTCCCCATGGAAAGCCAGTCGCTTCGGCAAGGACGCCTACGCAGCGACACTCAAGGTTATTCCCGAGGCACAGGATACGAGCTCCAGCCTTGCCGCCCCGAGCCTGCCGGCATTGGAAATAAAGATCTCGGAGTTTTCATCTGGCGGCGCGTGCGGACAAGAGTACTTGACGGGCCTGAGCCTGGGCTTGATCCCCAGTTGGTGTACGCGGACAAACCTTTTCAAGTTTGATTTTATATTGAACAAGGATCAGCGCTTTTGCAGGCAGAAAACCTACTCGATCAACTCCACGTCGTTTTCACATCTCACCATGATTCCGTTTGCACTCTTCAATACGGACAATCAGCCATTGTCGCTCTATCAGGCGGCGCTTAAAGATTTCCTCCGGACAGGTCAATGTGCGACGCCTTGAGCGGCTGCGGCTACGAGAGGGGCTCATACCAAGCGTTGGGGCGTTCGAAATTTATCTCTGTTGATCGGTAGCTTCTGGCCGATACGTCCGGCTAGCCACCAGGGGCATTGATGAGGTCAGGTCAGGCATATCCCGGCGGAAGGCGGGTTGCCACTTGCTCCCAGCATCTTCTGATTTCTTTGATAATGCTGCTGTCACCGTGTTTTTTCGTAGAGACCTCACACACCGACAAATGCTCTAACAGCCACTCATCTGTCCAGCCCGCCCATTCACCTGCAATGGATTTGAGGTTTGCTTCAAGTGCCGGGAAAACTTCACCCCATAGGATGCTGTGAATTTCCTGGGGCGAATAGCCTGTTTCCACGACTACGCGAGCGACATAGTCAAACGTCGTGTCGGTGATCTCTGTATCGAGGAAAAACTCTGAAAGTGCCTGCCAGATCTTCAGGCGGTTTGTGTCGACAGTTTCCATGCAATATCCCGAAGCTGGATGGCGCCCAGAGGCCAGAGGGTAGAGTAGCCGAAAAAGCGTTTAGACAGATATTCGCCGTCGGGACGGGCTGCTTTAGACACAAAGCGGCTTGTCGTGAAGGGTAGCAA
>NZ_JANLOH010000082.1:0-35635 GCF_025466155.1 Pseudomonas sp. 13B_2.1_Bac1
TTCAGCCGATCTGTGCACTGCTCAGCCGAGGTTCTTGCCCAACAGGGCATGGTAGAGCTCACTGTCCCCCAGAATCCCCACCACCTGGTTGTTGTCATGCAACACCAGCTTGTTGCCGGTGTGATAACGAATCTGCAGCGCATCGCGCATGCCGATGTTTGAGTCCACCAGTGTCGGCACCCGGCCCAGACCTTCCACCGGTTGCCCCGGCGCCCAGTTCTGCAGGTTCATCACCGCGCCATTCTGGCGAGCACCGGTGATGGTGTTGCCTTCGGCCAGGTCCAGCCATGAGTCGCCACCGGGATCGAGGCACACCGAGCCGTTCACGCGCTTGCAGTTGTCCAGGGTGCGCATCAGGCTGCGCCCGCACAGCACGTTGAGCGGGTTGGTATGGGCGACGAAGGTGCGCACATAGTCGTCCGCCGGGTTCAGCACGATCTCTTCCGGCACGCTGTACTGGATGATCTTGCCGTCTTTCATGATCGCGATGCGGCTGCCCAGCTTGAGCGCTTCATCGAGGTCGTGGCTCACGAACACGATGGTCTTGCTCAGCTTGCGTTGCAGCTCCAGCAACTCGTCCTGCAGGCCCTGGCGGATCAGCGGGTCGAGGGCGGAGAAAGGTTCGTCCATCAGCAGGATGTCGGCGTCCATCGCCAACGCACGCGCCAGGCCGACGCGTTGCTGCATGCCGCCGGAGAGTTCGTCCGGTTTCTTGTTGCGCCACTGGGTCAGGCCCACCAGCTCGAGTTTCTCATCCACCAGCTTGCGGCGGTCTTTCTCCGGGCGGCCCTGCATTTCCAGGCCGAAGCTGATGTTTTCGCGCACTGTCAGCCAGGGCATCAGGGCGAACTTCTGGAACACCATGGCGATGCGCTTGGTGCGCATCATTTTCAGCTCGGCGGGCGTGCACGACGCGATGTCGATCTGGCGCCCTTCATGCTCCACGAACAGCTGGCCACGGCTGACGGTATTGAGGCCGTTGATGCAACGCAGCAGGCTCGACTTGCCGGACCCGGAGAGGCCCATGAGCACGCAGATCTCGCCTTTCTCGATATCCAGGCTGGCTTTTTCAACGCCGACAATCTGCCCGGTCTTTTTCAGAATTTCGTTGCGGTGCATCCCCTGGTCCAGCAGCTTGAGGGCTTCGCGTGGGTCCTTGGAGAAGATCACATCGACCTTGTCGAATCGGATAATGCTCATGCATCACCCCCTACTTTGGCGTCGGGTTGTTTGCAGATGCGGTCGAGCATGATGGCGAGCAATACGATCGCCAGGCCGGCTTCGAAACCGAGGGCGATATCGGCGGTGTTCAGCGCGTTGACCACCGGCTTGCCGAGGCCGTCGGCGCCTACCAGGGCCGCGATCACCACCATCGACAACGACAGCATGATGCATTGGGTAATGCCGGCGGCAATGCTCGGCATGGCGTGGGGCAGTTCAATGCGCGAGAGCAACTGACGGCGCGAGCAGCCAAAGGCCTTGCCGGCGTCCATCAACTCTTGCGGTACATCGCGGATACCCAGGTAGGTCAGGCGGATCGGCGCGGCAATCGCGAACACCACCGTGGATATCAGCCCGGGCACCACACCCAGCCCGAAGAGGGTCAGGGTAGGGATGAGGTAGACGAAGGTCGGTACGGTCTGCATCAGATCGAGCACCGGCCGCATCAGGGTGTAGAACATCGGCTTGTGCGCGGCAACAATGCCCAGCGGCACACCGATGACCACGCAGACCAGGGTGGCGAACAGCACCTGCGCGAGGGTTTCCATGGTTTCCTGCCAGTACCCCAGATTGAGGATCAGCAGGAACGAGGCGATGACAAATACAGTCAGGCCCCACTTGCGTTGAATGAAGTGAGCCAGCAGCGCAATCAGACCGATCAATGCCAGCGGATTGAACCAGGTCAGCGCAAACGTCACGCCGTGGATCATCGTTTCCAGCGTCGATGCGATTGCGTCGAAGTAGTTGGCGCCGTGTTGGGTCAACCATTCGACGAAGGCAGCGATGTACTGGCCTAGTGGGATTTTCTGTTCAGTCAGCATGGTAGTGAATGTCCACATGCGAAGGGGAAAACATCCCAGGCCAGCGCACCGGCCTGGGGTCAGCGGGTGTTATTTGGCGAGATAAGCTTTGACGGCCTCCAGACCGGGTTTGCCATCGACGGTGGTGACGCCTGCGAGCCAGGTGTCGAGCACTTGCGGGTTGGCCTTCAGCCAGGCCTTGGCCGCCGCATCGGGTTTCTGTTTTTCGTCCAGGACTTTACCCATCAGGGTGCTTTCCATGTTCAGGGTGAACACCAGGTTTTTCAGCAACTGGCCGACGTTGCTGCATTCCTGGGTGTAGCCCTTGCGGGTGTTGGTGTAGATGGTGGCCTGGCCGTAGTTGGGGCCGAACGAGTCGTCACCCCCGGTCAGGTACTTCATCTTGAAGCGAGTGTTCATCGGGTGCGGTTCCCAGCCGAGGAACACGATGGCCTGGTCGCGCTTGGTGGCGCGTTCGACCTGGGAGAGCATGCCGGCTTCGCTGGATTCGACGACTTTGAAGCCGGCGGTTTTCAGGCCGAAGGCGTCTTTGTCGATCAGCGTCTGGATGGTGCGGTTGCCGTCGTTACCCGGCTCGATGCCGTAGATCTTGCCCCCCAGCTCATCCTTGAATTTGGCGATATCGGCGAAGTCTTTCAGGCCTTTGTTGTACAGCGCTTCGGGTACCGCCAGGGTGTACTTGGCGTTCTCCAGATTGGCGCGCACGGTTTCCACGGTGCCGGCATCACGGTACTGCTTGATGTCGTTTTCCATGGTCGGCATCCAGTTGCCGAGGAAGATGTCCATGTTCTTGCCGTCGGCCAGGGACTTGTAGGTCACAGGTACCGAAATCATCGTGGTGCGCGGCTTGTAGCCCAGGCCCTTGAGGACTTCGCTGGTGGTCGCGGTGGTGACGGTGATGTCGGTCCAGCCGACATCGGAGAAATTGACGGTCTGACATTGTGCCGGTTCTGCAGCGTGCGCCAGGACTGGCAGACTCAGCATGGCGGCCAACAACAACGAGGGTGAACCTTTCATCTGGGTAGACTCCTGTGTTTTTTCTGGCGGCATTCGCCGCGCTTTATATGTGTTGCGGTTGGAACGTGCGACGCAGCGGCGGCGCGGTGCCTTGCAAACGAGTCGAGACTGATCATGTACCAGTGAAAATCTGACGCCTACAGGGGGCGTCGTATCCAGTACAGGGATGGTCGTATCCAGTGTCGGTGACGTCGCTTACAGATTTTTCCAAAGGCAAAACTGCAGTTTTCAACGATCTGCACCGCTAAAAACGGCCAAAACGCCTGATCGCACGAGAGCGACGCTGGTGAGCATGGGTACGTCGGTGTGAGACGCCGTGACGGCGGATAAAAGCTTGATGATGCCGCCATCTGGGCGATCTGAGCGTAGCAGCTCCTTGGTGTCCGGTTTGCTCACCTGCGGAGTCCCACGTTAATGGCTATCAGCGTTTTCGACCTGTTCAAGATCGGCATCGGGCCTTCTAGTTCTCACACCGTCGGCCCCATGCGCGCCGCGGCGTTGTTCGTCCAGGCATTGCGTGAACGTGAACTGTTGGAACAAGTCAGGCGCGTCGAAGTTCAGCTCTACGGCTCATTGTCGGCCACCGGCATTGGCCACGGCAGTGACACCGCGACCATCATGGGCCTGATGGGCGAATGGCCCGACGCGATCGATCCGGCGCAGATCGGCCTGCGTATCCACACCCTGCGCGAGACCGACACGCTGCTGCTGGATGGGCGTTTGCCGGTGCCGTTTGTGTGGGCACGCGACATGCGCCTGCTCGACGAAAACCTGCCCTTTCATCCCAACGCCATGACCCTGGTGGTGTTCGGCGATGACGGTGAGTTGCATCGCGACACCTACTATTCGGTCGGCGGCGGTTTTGTCGTGGATGAAGCCCAGGCGCAGAGTGGCGTAGCGGATATGGATCGCACCGAGCTGCCCTATGATTTTTCCAGCGCGGTGGAGTTATTGCAGCTGTGCAAGACCCACAACCTGCGCGTCGCCGAGTTGATGTTGGCGAATGAAAAAACCTGGCGCTCGGAAGATGAAATCCGCAGCGGCCTGATGAAACTCTGGCGCGCCATGCAGGCGTGTGTGGAGGAGGGGCTCAAGCACGAGGGCATCTTGCCGGGTGGCCTGAACGTGCGCCGCCGCGCGGCCAAGTTGCACCGCAGTTTGCTGGAGCTGAACAAACCCAATGTGATCGGCTCGACCTTGAGCGCCATGGAGTGGGTCAACCTGTTCGCCCTGGCGGTCAATGAAGAAAACGCTGCCGGTGGACGCATGGTCACCGCACCCACCAACGGCGCGGCGGGGATCATCCCGGCAGTGCTGCACTACTTCATGAAATTCAGCGAGGAAGTGACCGAAGCCAACGTGGTCGACTACCTGCTCGGCGCTGCGGCGGTGGGCATCCTGTGCAAGAAAAACGCGTCGATCTCCGGTGCCGAGGTCGGGTGCCAAGGCGAAGTCGGCTCGGCCTGTGCGATGGCCGCCGCCGGCTTGGCGGAAATCCTCGGCGCCACGCCGGAGCAACTGTGCAACGCTGCGGAGATCGGCCTGGAACACAACCTCGGCCTGACCTGCGACCCGGTGGGCGGATTGGTGCAAGTGCCGTGCATCGAGCGCAACGCGATTGCGGCGGTGAAGGCGATCAACGCGGCGCAGATGGCCCTGCGCGGTGATGGCCAGCACTTCATCTCGCTCGACCGGGTGATCCGCACCATGCGCGATACCGGGGCGGACATGCACGACAAGTACAAGGAAACCTCACGCGGTGGGTTGGCGGTGAGCGCGGTAGAGTGTTGACCCCTTTCTCCGGTGGGCAGCTTGTTGTGGCGAGCGGGCTTGCCCCGCGTTGGGCTGCGCAGCAGCCCCAATAACTTCACCTGAGTTCGTTCAGGAATATCGAGGTGTCAGGTTCTGGGGCTGCTGCGCGGCCCAACGCGGGGCAAGCCCGCTCGCCACAATTGAGGTGCAAACTGCGCATAAAGTGAACATTCCAACCAAAAGCGCCACCTTTTAGCGCGTCGCAAACAGATAAGTAGCTCCCAAACGATTTGCCCCTCGACCACCCGTCACCTGTGCGTGTGGTGACAGACTTTTCCTATGCTCTGAAAGCGCCTTCCCACAAGTGCTACCGATCTGCTCACACCCCTTGAACAGGCTCACTCCTGCCACTGAATCGGGTCATATCCCGCACTCGCGGCGCGGGCTTATATAGACGCTTCATCAGGTCGTTTTCAGGAGTTATTGAATGGCCATTCAAATTTAGGCATGGCATTTGCTCTATCAATTCAAAGCCTCGCCTCTCCAGGACGAGCGCAATAACAAGAGCCTCGCCTGAGGCCATCACCCGCTTTGTGTGAGGAGATACCGCGATGACGTCGTTCAACTCAGGGGCCCAACCCCAGAACCGTGCGCCTCAATCCATCGGCTTTTTGCTGCTGGACAATTTCACGCTGATTTCCCTGGCGTCGGCAGTGGAACCGCTGCGCATGGCCAACCAGTTGTCCGGCCGCGAGCTGTATCGCTGGACCACCCTGAGTGTCGACGGCAACCAGGTCTGGGCCAGCGACGGCCTGCAAATCACCCCCGATGCCTCCATGCACAAAGCCCCGGCCCTGGACACTGTGATTGTGTGCGGCGGCGTGGGTATCCAGCGCACCGTTACCCGTGAACACGTGTCGTGGCTGCAAAGCCAGGCGCGCCAGTCGCGTCGCCTTGGCGCGGTGTGCACCGGCAGCTGGGCCCTGGCCTGCGCCGGCTTGCTCGATGGGTTTGATTGCAGCGTGCACTGGGAATGCCTGGCGTCGATGCAGGAAGCCTTTCCGCGGGTCGCCATGAGCACACGCTTGTTCACCCTCGACCGCAACCGTTTCACCAGCTCCGGTGGCACCGCGCCGCTGGACATGATGCTGCACCTGATCAGCCGCGACCACGGTCGCGAACTGTCCGCAGCCATCTCCGAGATGTTCGTGTACGAACGCATCCGCAACGAACAGGATCACCAGCGCGTGCCGCTCAAGCACATGCTCGGCACCAACCAGCCGAAGCTGCAGGAAATCGTCGCGCTGATGGAAGCCAACCTTGAAGAGCCGATCGACCTGGATGAGCTGGCGGTGTACGTCGCCGTGTCGCGGCGCCAGCTGGAGCGGCTGTTCCAGAAATACCTGCACTGCTCGCCGTCGCGCTACTACCTCAAGCTGCGCCTGATCCGTGCGCGGCAGTTGCTCAAGCAAACGCCGATGTCGATCATCGAAGTGGCGTCGGTGTGCGGGTTTGTCTCCACGCCGCACTTCTCCAAGTGCTACCGCGAATACTTCGGCATTCCGCCACGCGATGAGCGTGTGGGTTCCAACACCACGCAGCAAGTGGCGATGATGCCGATTCCGCAGGCGCTGGTGTTGTCACCGTTGTCGGGGCCGATGTCGGCGTTGAGCCAGGCGCGCAATGAGTCGACTTTTGCCAGTGTAAGGCTCTAGACCGGGCCGTCTTCATCGCCGGCAAGCCAGCTCCCACATTTGAATGCATTCACAGATCAAAATGTGGGAGCTGGCTTGCCTGCGATGGAGCTCTATCAGGCGCCAGAGTTCTGCTTGAACTGCACCAAGGCCGGCAACAACTGCTTGTCGATTGCCTGGCGTACCGCCGGCAGGATCGTCGCGCTGCCGGTGTACATCTGTTCCACCATGCCCTTGAGCGCCTTGGCCCGTGCGGCACTCAAACCGCGCACGGCGCATTCGCAGGCCTGTTCGGCGCTGGCGCCGCTGGACACCTCGAAACCCAGCGAGCGCAGTTGGCTCAGCAGGTCATCCTGGTCAATCAAATCCGCGTGCATCATGACGTTTATCCTGGTGTAGGGAGCGGGAGATTGAGGTCGATTCTGGTAGGCCATTACCGAGTCGGCAAGGCCTGAATGCGTGAATGTCCGGCACACCTATGAACAGGTCGTTTTCGGCTAACTCGCAAGGAAGGGGAGTGTGCACACTGGCATCAAGCAAGCAGCTTGAAGGTTTGGTCACCCTCGGGATGCGCAGCTCACACAAAGCACTCTGCCCCGATCCTGTCACGGCTGGATCGGGGCTTTTTTTGCCTGGAATCTGAGGTGTCGGTACTGGCCCTATCGCAGGCAAGCCAGCTCCCACAGTTTGGAGTGTGAGCCCGGTCAAGTGTGGGAGCGGGCTTGCTCGCGAAGGGCGCGCCTCGGTCTACCGCTGCAACACCAATATCCTGGACAACAACTCATCCCGGTCGATATAGCACCCCTGGAAATGCCGCGCCCCCGAAGCCGGATCAAACGCATTGCGCGCATGCAAGGTGCGGCGGTTATCGAAGCACCACAACTCGCCCGGGTTCAGGCGCTTGACCAGCCGAAAACGAGCCTCGCGCGTCATCGCAATAAACCGCCGATAAGCCCGATACAACAACGGCATCTGCTCCACCGGCGCCTCGAACGGCCCGCGCAAAAAGTTCGCCATGCGAATCTCCGCCACATCGCCCAGGGCATCCAAAGCAATGATCGGCGCGAGACGGCGATAGTCGCTGTGACGGTCCTTGTTGCGAAACTCCACGGGGATTTCACACAGTGCGCGAAACGCTTCGGGGTCTTCCGTGCGCAGGGCATGGGCGATGGCGAAACCATCGACAAAAATACTCTCGCCGCCGGTGGCATCGTTCACCAGGCAATGCAGAAATTGCAGCCCCGGTTGCAGCTCCCGCGTCGGCAAATCGCTGTGCAACGGCAGGTTGAATGCGGTGTACGCATTGCTGTCGGCATCGGCCTTGGATTGCACGTTGAACAGCACGCCGAAATTGCTTTCGCGGATGAACGCAATACGCTTGGCGATCAGCGCCAGTGAGCCGGGTTCGGTCGGTACGCCGCGCACTTGGGTCAGGCCAGAGTCGCGCACCGCCAGCAGCCACTGCAGCAGCGCCTTGGGGTCTTCCATCACGGCGGCGTAGTCGAACACCGGCAACGTGAAGCGGCTGTCCCAGAGCCTGGATTTCGGCCTGGCAGCCTGGCGTTCAGCGCGCGATTGGTCGTCGTAGGCGTGAGCCCGCAACCAGCCGGGATCGTATTGGCTGCGATGGCCGCCGAGCCACTGTACGCTGAGAAAACCCTGTTCGATCTGCACATCGACGGCGGTCAGTGCCTCATCCACATCGACGATTTCCAGTACCTGCTCGCGGGTGACGCTGTACACGCATTCGGTGCACGGGCAGTTATCGCGCAGCCATTGATGATGAAACGGGCTGACCCGTCCATCGGCCCACCGCACGCGAATCTGATCGTTCAGCACCTGCGCATCGGCGAGATCGCTGATCTTGGGGTAGGTACGAAAATCGGCAACAGCAGCGGCGGTTTGCATGGTGGCTCCTTATGATTTTTTGGGTGGCAATCCAATCACTCGACCCAGCAGGGCAGGGCGGGGCAGGTCGGCTTGAGCGGTGCTGATGAGCGTCAGCTTTTCCAGCGTGGCCTCGGTGAACGGCGCCGAATTCGGCCCTGCGAGGTCGACGTGCAAGAGCATCTGTTCATTGCCGGCCAGTTCCTGCTCATGACCGACTAAATGCAGGCTGTGATAGAGATGCAGACGCTTGGCGTCGTGGGCGATCAGTTGCGTGTGTACTTCAACCTCGGCACCCAGTTTCACCTCGTGCAGGTAGTTGAGGTGCAGCTCGAGCGTGAACAACGAGTGGCCGCTGGCTGCGCGGTTTTCGCTGTCCAGCCCCAGGGTGTCCATCAGTGCGTCGGTGGCGTAGCTGAAGATCAGCAGGTAGAACGCATCGCGCAGATGGCCGTTGTAGTCCACCCAGTCCGGTTGGATTTTGGTGGTATAGGTGGTCAATGCAGGCATGTCTGGGATTCCGGATCATTATTCGGTTCAACTGTAGGAGCTGGCTTGCCGGCGATGGCGATGTCGGATTCACCACCGCTATCGCCGGCAAGCCAGCTCCTACAAGGATCAACTGCCGTTATTCGGCGAAGCTCATGCCGTGCTTGGCTTTAGTCACCTTGACCGCCTCCAGCACTGCCAGCAGGCAATCATCACGATAGCGTTCCAGCGCCGAAATGCTGTGGCTGCCGAGTTGATCGCGGGTGCCGTCGACCACATCGTCAATCAACTTGTCGGTGAGTTCCGGTGCCGGCAGGTACGTCCACGGCAACTGCAGCGCGGGGCCGAACTGCGCCATGAAGTGACGCATGCCGGCATCACCGCCCGCCAGGGTATAGGTGAGGAAGGTGCCCATGAACGACCAACGCAAACCGGCGCCAAAACGAATCGCATCGTCGATTTCACCGGTGGTCGCCACGCCGTCATTCACCAGGTGCAACGCCTCGCGCCACAGCGCTTCGAGCAAGCGGTCGGCGATGAAGCCGGGGACTTCCTTGCGCACATGCAACGGGCGCATGCCGAGGGACTCATACACCGTGATCGCGGCTTGAATGGCGTGCGGCGCGGTGTGCTTGCCGCCGACCACCTCCACCAGCGGCAACAGGTACACAGGGTTGAACGGATGACCCACCACGCACCGTTCCGGGTGCGTGGAGCCTTCATAAAACTCGCTCGGCAACAGCCCTGATGTACTCGAACCAATCAATGCATTCGGCTTGGCCGCTGCACTGATCTTGCTGTGCAGTTCCAGCTTCAACTCCAGACGCTCCGGGGCGCTTTCCTGGATGAAGTCGGCGTCTTTCACGCATTCTTCAATGGTGGCGACAAAGCGCAGGCGCTCCTGCGAGGCACCCGGTGCCAGGCCTTGTTTCTCCAGGGCGCCCCAGGCATTCGCGACGCGCTTGCGCAGGGCGGCTTCGGCACCGGGCGCCGGGTCCCAGGCGACCACGTCGAGACCGTGGGCCAGGGCGCGCGACACCCAGCCGCTGCCGATAACGCCGCTGCCGAGGGCGGCGAAGGTTTTGATTTCAGTGATAAAGCTCATGGAAAATTCCTGAAGTATTCGGTGATCCCGCATTTTTAATTCGCTTTCGGCAAGCAATCAGCCGCGCTTGGCCAGGCCCATCTTGATTCGACCTTCCGCCGGGGTCATGACCCTTGCACCCAGGCGGCTGAGGATTTCACTCGCCCGCTCCACCAGTTGGCCATTGGTCGCCAGCACGCCCTTGTCCAGCCACAGGTTGTCTTCCAGGCCGACCCGCACGTTGCCGCCCAGCAGCACCGCTTGTGCGGCCATCGGCATTTGCATGCGGCCGATGCCGAAGCCGGCCCACACCGCGTCGGCGGGCAGGTTGTCGACCATGGCTTTCATGGTGGTGGTGTCGGCCGGCGCGCCCCACGGAATGCCCAGGCACAGTTGGAACAACGGGTTATCGAGCAGGCCTTCCTTGATCATCTGCTTGGCGAACCACAGGTGGCCGGTGTCGAAGATTTCCAGCTCGGCCTTCACGCCCAGCTCTTGAATGCGCTTGGCGCCGGCACGCAGTTGCGCCGGGGTCGACACGTAAATGGTGTCGCCGTCGCCGAAGTTCAGGGTGCCGCAGTCCAGGGTGCAGATTTCCGGCAGCAGCTCCTCGACGTGAGCCAGGCGGGTCAGCGGGCCGACCAGGTCGGTATTGGGCCCGAACTCCATCGGGTGCTCGCCGCCGCCGATCTCCAGGTCGCCGCCCATGCCGGCCGTGAGGTTGACGATGATGTCGATGTCGGCCTCGCGGATGCGCTCCATCACTTCGCGGTATAGGGCGACGTCGCGGCTGAACTTGCCGGTTTCAGGGTCGCGCACATGGCAGTGCACAACGGTGGCGCCGGCCTTGGCAGCTTCCACCGCGGCGGCGGCGATTTGCTTGGGGGTGACCGGCACGTGCGGGCTTCTGGCGGTCGTGTCGCCAGCACCGGTGAGTGCGCAGGTGATGATGACGTCGTGGTTCATGAGGCAGGTTCCTTACAGGCGTGGTGGTGCCGTTCGCAGCCAGGAGCGGCTGCGAAACGGTGATTCGGATCAGGTTATTTGCTGCTCAATTGCAGGTTGGCGGCGGCCGGTTTGCCGTCGAACGTGGTCACCCCTTCGAGCCAGCGCTGCTGGTCTTGCGGGTGATCCTTGAGCCACTGCCTGGCGGACTCGAGGGCGTCCTTGTGATCCAGCAACGGCTGCATCATTCGGCTCTCGTCGGCGGCAGTGAAGGTCAGGTTGGTCAGCAGCTTGTGGACGTTGGGGCACTGCTCGGCGTAGTTCGGCGCGGTAACGCTCCACACGGTGGCCATGCCTTCGTTCGGGCCCAGGGCATCGTCGCTGCCGGTGAGGTAAGTCATGGCGACGTTGACGTTCATCGGGTGCGGCGCCCAGCCGAAGAACACCACCGCTTCCTTGCGGCGCACCGCACGGTCGACGGCGGCGAGCATGCCGGCCTCACTGGATTCCACCAGCTGGAACTTGCCGAGGCCGAACTGATTCTTGGCGATCATGGCCTTGATCTGGGTGTTGGCGCCCGAGCCAGGCTCGATGCCGTAGATCTTGCCGCCCAGCTCTTTCTCGAACTTGGCGATGTCGGCGAAGGTTTTCAGGCCTTTGTCGGCGAGGTACGTGGGAACTGCGAGGGTGGCGCGGGCGTCTTCCAGGCTCGGCTTGTCGAGGACCTTGACCTGCTTGGCGTCGACGAACGGCGTGATGGTCTGGGTCATCAGCGGGTTCCAGTAGCCGAGGAACAGGTCCAGGCGCTGGTCGCGGATGCCGGCGAAGATGATTTGCTGAGAGGCGCTGGTCTGTTTGGTCTTGTAGCCGAGGCCGTCGAGCAACACTTGGGTCATGGCGCTGGTGGCGATTACGTCGGTCCAGTTCACCACGCCCATGCGCACGTTCTGGCAAGAGGCCGCATCGGCAGCCAGGACGTTCGTGCTCAAAATGGCGCTGGCGCTGAGTGCGAGCACGCAGCGGCTGATCAGTCGGTTCATGGTGGATCCCTCGGCAGGTCGTTATTGTGGGGTCCGGCGTCTTTGTGCGCCGTGAGGCCAAGTTACGCAGCTTGCGGGTCTAGAAAACGCACGGCGGCGACTCGCTCTTGCACTGCAGCGACCTGCCCCCTTGAATCCGCCCATGAACGGGAGTATCACAGTGCCACGCTGCCCGTCCGACGAGAGCGCCACCATGTCCCAGGATTTCTACTTTCTGCTGATGCCGGGTTTCTCGGCCATCGGTTTTATCTCCGCGTTGGAGCCGCTGCGGGTCGCCAACCGCTTTCGCGGTGAGCTGTACCGCTGGCACATACTGAGCGCCGATGGAGGGGCGGTACTGGCGAGCAATGGCATGTCGGTCAACGCCGATGCCGCGCTGGAACCCCTGAAAAAAGGCGCGACGCTGCTGGTGGTGGCCGGCTTCGAGCCGCTGCAGTTCGCCACGCCTGCGCTGGAGCACTGGCTGCGCCGCCTCGACCACGATGGCGTGACCCTCGGCGCCATCGACACCGGCGCGTGTGTGCTGGCCGAAGCCGGTTTGCTCGACGGCCACCGGCTGACCCTGCACTGGGAAGCCATCGACGCCTTCAAGGAATCTTATCCACAGCTCACCGTGACCCAGGAGCTGTTCGAGATCGACCGCCGGCGCATCACCTGCGCCGGCGGCACCGCTTCCATCGACCTGATGCTCGACCTGATCGCCCAGGCCCACGGCCCGGACCTGGCGATCCAGGTCTCCGAGCAATTCGTGCTCGGGCGTATTCGCCCACGCAAAGACCACCAGCGCATGCAGATCGCCACGCGCTATGGCATCAACAACAAGAAGTTGGTGCAGGTGATCGGCGAAATGGAGCAGCACACCGAACCGCCCCTGAGCACCCTGGCCCTGGCGGAGGCGATCAAGGTCACGCGGCGCCAGCTGGAGCGCCTGTTTCGCCTGCACCTGAACGACACACCGAGCAATTTCTACCTCGGCCTGCGCCTGGAAAAAGCCCGGCAACTGCTGCGCCAGAGCGATATGAGCGTGCTGGAAGTGAGCATTGCCTGCGGGTTTGAGTCGCCGTCGTACTTCACCCGGAGTTACCGGGCGCGGTTTGCGAAATGTCCGCGGGAGGACCGGCGACGGGAGGCGGTTTGACGGCCAATTATAGTCGATTATACTCGCTACTATAATTTATAGTCCTTTGCATAATTGAGTATAAAACCATGTCCAAGCACAGCGGCTTTGTATTCCGCCGTCCCGCCCTGGCCAGCAGCATTGCCGATGGCCTGGTGGGGGCTGGCATCCAGGATTTCACCTCGGGCCTGTTTCTAGCGGCGCCGCGTCGCACGGGCAAAAGTACGTTTTTGCGTGAAGACCTGATCCCGGAATGTCAGCTGCGCGGTTGGCTGGCGGTGTATGTCGATCTGTGGGCCGACAAAGAGAACGACCCCGCGGAGTTGATCGCCAGTGCAATCGCCGCCGCGCTGGTGACCTATGAGAAGGGCATTCGCAAGCTGGCCAAGAACATTGGCATCGAGAAATTAAGCTTCCTGCGTACCCTGTCCTGGGATTTCACCAAGCCGCAATTGCCCGTCGGTGCGACGCTGACCCAAGCCTTGGAATTGCTCCACAGTGCTGCGGAAAAACCCGTTGTGCTGGTGATTGACGAAGCGCAGCACGCCTTGACCACCGAGTCAGGCATCAATGCGATGTTCGCGCTGAAGGCCGCCCGGGACCAGCTCAACCAAGGGCGTGACGAGGAGGGCAGCGGTTTGCACCTGGTGTTCACCGGTTCCAACCGAGACAAGCTGGCCCATTTGGTGCTGGGCAAGAGCCAGCCGTTCTTCGGCTCCAGCATCACGCCGTTCCCGTTGCTCGGCAAAGAGTTCACGCGAGCCTACACCGCGCACCTCAACGCGCATTTGGCTAAAACCAATCAGTTCAACGCCGCCGACATTGATGACGCCTTCGAGCTGGTAGGCCGTCGCCCCGAAATGCTGCGCACCATTATTGGCGAAGTGGCGCTGGAGCTGGGCGAAGCGAGCAACCTGGGCCAGTTGCTGCACAGTCGCGCCGAATTTCTGCGTGCCGGCGTATGGACGGAATTCGAAAGTGCCTGGAACAACCTCACCATCCCCCAGCGAGCTGTGCTCGAGGTCATGGTGCAGCGCTCGCAGAACAACGAACCCTTTGCGCCGTTCACCGACAGCACCCTCACGGCGGTGAGCAAGGCGCTGGAGGCCATGGGCAGCGATGTGGTGCCGGGCACCCAGACGATTCAGGCCTGTATCGATGCCTTGCGCGACAAGGAACTGGTGTGGAAGTCGAGCCGGGGCGGCTATGCGCTGGAGGACAAAACCTTCGGTGACTGGCTGCTGCGCAAGCGCTGAAGGGCAACGCAGGTCAAATGTAGGCGCTGGCTTGCCTGCGATAGCGGTCGATCAGGCAGTGCGGGGTCATCTGGCAAACCGTCATCGCCGGCAAGCCAGCGCCTACAGGGGATTGGTGCGTGGCTTACTTCTTTAGCAGGGCCGAACACGCCGCCTTATAGGCTTCATGCTGATACTTGTTCAACGTGGCCGGCAGCTCGAAGTTGTGTTTCTTGTTCTGCGCATTGATGGTCTGCGGCGACAGCAGCGTCACCTCAACCCCCTCCAGCAACTGAAACACGCCTTCGATCTTGAACGTGGTCGGGCCGCCGGCGAACTCGCCTTTCTTGCTGCGCTTCTTGATCGCGATCCGGGTGATGGCGTTGGCCTGCACGAACGCCTTCACCTGAGCCGCAAAGGCTTTGACGTTGGCGGCTTCATCGTCGTCTTCAAGCGCGATTTTCTTGGTGGCCAGGGCGACGTGGGCCAGTGCCTGGTTATCCAGGGAGGCAACGGCGATGATGGCTTCGCTGCCTTTGATTTCGATGCCGCAGAGAGTCATGAGTAGCCTTGATTCAAGAGGAAAGTGACGGGGATTGTCGCTTATTCCTGCCCGATCGACTCCAAAAACTCCGACCGCTCATCACTCATCCGCGCCAGGCAGTCATTTTGCGCAATCGCGTAGGCCTTGGTCCCGTTCACCGCTGGGAAGGTGTCCACGGCGCAGTCGGCGTCACGCAGTTTTTCCCATTTTTGCTGGGCATCCTTCAGACGAGCGGTAATGTCGGCGAGTTTGGTCTTGTCGCTGCCATAGGTCGAACCCATGCGTTCCAGCAGGCCCTGGTAGTTATCCTTGAGCAGCTGTTCGGCGGTGGTTTTGTTGTAGGTGGCGCATTCCAGGGTTTGCTTGTCGTTTTCGATGCCATCGCACGGCGTGCTGTCGGTGTCTTCGGCCGCGTGGACGCCGGTTGCGATGAGTGCCAAAGCCAGGAAAATCGATTTCATTGCGCCGTCTCATATCAGGTGATGCGGAATTCTGGCTCAAGCGTAAGACAAATAACAGCCGCCAGTCAGACACCTCTTAACAGCCTTTGTCGCGGATTGACGCTTTCGGCAATTCCCCTGTCGTTTTTGCACCCGGCTCGGGTTTGCCCTGGGCATATGCTGGCCCCAAAGCGCCGGCAGACGATTCGGCGCATGAATCGCCAATAAGGGGACGCCTGATGAGCCCAGCCGAATTGCACGCCGACAGCATCGTTATCGACGGGCTGATTATTGCCAAGTGGAACCGCGACCTGTTCGAGGACATGCGCAAAGGTGGCCTCACCGCCGCCAACTGCACCGTGTCGGTGTGGGAAGGGTTCCAGGCCACGATCAACAATATCGTCGCCAGCCAGACCCTGATCCGCGAGAACAGCGACCTGGTGATCCCGGTGAAAACCACCGCTGACATCCGCAAGGCCAAGGAGCAGGGCAAGACCGGCATCATCTTCGGCTTCCAGAACGCCCACGCGTTTGAAGACCAGTTGGGCTATGTCGAGATCTTCAAGCAGCTCGGCGTCGGTGTGGTGCAGATGTGCTACAACACCCAGAACCTGGTGGGCACCGGCTGCTACGAACGCGATGGCGGCCTGTCGGGCTTCGGGCGCGAGGTGGTCGCCGAAATGAACCGCGTCGGCATCATGTGCGACCTGTCCCACGTCGGCTCCAAGACTTCCGAAGAAGTCATCCTCGAATCGAAAAAGCCTGTGTGCTACTCCCACTGCCTGCCTTCCGGCCTGAAAGAGCACCCGCGCAACAAGTCCGATGAAGAACTCAAGTTCATTGCCGACCATGGCGGTTTTGTCGGCGTGACCATGTTTGCGCCGTTCCTCGCCAAGGGCATCGACTCGACCATCGACGACTACGCCGAAGCCATCGAGTACACCATGAACATCGTCGGCGAAGATGCCATCGGCATCGGCACCGACTTCACCCAGGGCCATGGCCAGGATTTCTTCGAAATGCTGACCCATGACAAGGGCTACGCCCGCCGCCTGACCAGCTTCGGCAAGATCATCAATCCGCTGGGCATCCGCACCGTGGGCGAGTTCCCCAACCTCACCGAGACCCTGCTCAAGCGCGGCCACAGCGAGCGCGTGGTGCGCAAGATCATGGGCGAGAACTGGGTCAACGTCTTGAAGGACGTTTGGGGCGAGTGAATACCTCCGGAGCCTACTCCGCTCGCCGATAGCTGCGTCAGGTCCTCGCGCCAAACTCGCCGTACGTCCCGTACTGCCTCGCTTGTCGCTCGGGTCCTTCCTTGCTCTCGACGTGCTCGCTACGGCTCCAAAGTCATTCACACGGCTTGTTTATAAGAGCAAAGCAAAAGCTTTGCTAAGCACTGAAAACGAATTTTCTGGAGTTAAGTTTCCATGGCCAAGATCGCCCCGCAATTGCCTATCGAAGTCGACAGCGAAACCGGTGTCTGGACCTCCGACGCCCTGCCGATGCTGTACGTGCCGCGCCATTTCTTCGTCAACAACCACATCGGTATCGAAGAAGTGCTGGGCGCCGAGGCCTATGCCGAGATCCTCTACAAGGCCGGCTACAAATCCGCCTGGCACTGGTGTGAAAAAGAAGCCGAATGCCACGGCCTGGAAGGCGTCGCGGTGTTCGAGCACTACATGAAGCGCCTGTCGCAACGTGGCTGGGGCCTGTTCAAGATCCAGGACATCGACCTCGACAAAGGCACGGCCAGCGTCAAGCTCGAACACTCGGCGTTTGTCTACGTGTACGGCAAGGTCGGGCGCAAGGTCGACTACATGTTCACCGGCTGGTTTGCCGGCGCGATGGACCAGATTCTGCAGGCACGCGGCAGCAGCATTCGCACGGTAGCCGAGCAAGTCTACGGCGGCTCCGAAGAGGGCCACGACGACGGCCTGTTCACCGTCAAGCCGTTGTAAGTCGAGGAACCCTGCCATGGCTTTCGAAGCAATGTTCGCGCCGATCCAGATCGGCAAACTGACCATTCGCAACCGCGTGCTCAGTACCGCCCACGCCGAGGTGTATGCCACCGACGGCGGCATGACCACCGACCGCTATGTGAAGTACTACGAAGAGAAAGCCAAGGGCGGGATCGGCCTGGCGATCTGCGGCGGGTCTTCCAGTGTGGCAATCGACAGCCCGCAAGGCTGGTGGAAATCGGTGAACCTGGCCGACGACCGCATCATCCCGCACTTTCAGAACCTGGCCGATGCCATGCACAAGCATGGCGCCAAGATCATGATCCAGATTACCCACATGGGCCGCCGCTCGCGCTGGGACGGCGAGCATTGGCCGACCCTGCTGTCGCCCTCGGGCATCCGCGAGCCGGTGCACCGTGCGACCTGCAAGACCATCGAGCCGGAAGAAATCTGGCGCGTGATCGGCAACTACGCCACGGCGGCGGCACGCGCCAAGGCCGGTGGCCTGGACGGCGTGGAGCTGTCGGCGGTGCACCAGCACATGATCGACCAGTTCTGGAGCCCGCGGGTCAACAAGCGTACCGACGAATGGGGCGGCAGCTTTGAAAACCGCATGCGCTTCGGCCTGGAAGTGTTGAAGGCGGTGCGCAAGGAAGTCGGCCCGGATTTCTGCGTCGGCATCCGTTTGTGTGGCGACGAATTCCACCCGGACGGCCTGTCCCACGAGGACATGAAGCAGATCGCCAAGTATTACGACGACACCGGCATGCTCGACTTCATCGGCGTGGTTGGCTCGGGGTGCGACACCCACAACACCCTGGCCAACGTGATCCCCAACATGAGTTATCCACCGGAGCCGTTCCTGCACCTGGCGGCCGGTATCAAGGAAGTGGTCAAGGCCCCGGTGCTGCACGCGCAGAACATCAAGGACCCGAACCAGGCCACGCGGATTCTGGAAGGCGGCTACGTCGACATGGTCGGTATGACCCGTGCGCACATCGCCGACCCGCACTTGATCGCCAAGATCAAGATGGGCCAGGTCGACCAGATCAAGCAGTGCGTCGGCGCCAACTACTGCATCGACCGCCAGTACCAGGGCCTGGATGTGCTGTGCATCCAGAACGCTGCGACGTCCCGTGAGTACATGGGCGTGCCGCACATCATCGAGAAGTCCACCGGGCCCAAACGCAAAGTCGTGGTGGTCGGTGCCGGCCCGGCCGGGATGGAAGCCGCACGGGTGGCTGCAGAACGGGGCCACGAC
The DNA here is from genome assembly GCF_025466155.1 of Pseudomonas sp. 13B_2.1_Bac1. Lineage (NCBI taxonomy): Bacteria > Pseudomonadati > Pseudomonadota > Gammaproteobacteria > Pseudomonadales > Pseudomonadaceae > Pseudomonas > Pseudomonas sp. 13B_2.1_Bac1. The sequence goes on from NZ_JANLOH010000082.1 coordinate 18,509, forward strand.
GTGACCCTGTTCGAGAAGAAAGACTTTATCGGTGGGCAAATCACCACCGCCTCCAAAGCCCCGCAACGCGACCAGATCGCCGGCATCACCCGCTGGTTCCAGCTGGAGTTGGCGCGCCTGAACGTGGACCTGCGCCTGGGCGTGGCGGCGAATGCCGACGCGATCCTCGACCTGCGCCCGGATGTGGTGGTGCTGGCCGTCGGCGGGCATCCGTTCCTGGAACAGAACGAACACTGGGGCGCAGCCGAAGGCCTGGTGGTCAGCAGCTGGGACGTGCTCGACGGCAAGGTTGCGCCGGGCAAGAACGTGCTGGTGTACGACACCATCTGCGAATTCACCGGCATGTCGGTGGCGGATTTTCTGGCAGACAAGGGCAGCCAGGTCGAGATCGTCACCGACGACATCAAGCCGGGCGTGGCCGTCGGCGGTACGTCGTTCCCGACCTACTACCGCAGCATGTACCCCAAGGAAGTGATCATGACCGGCGACATGATGCTGGAAAAGGTCTACCGCGAAGGCGACAAGCTGGTGGCGGTGCTGGAGAACGAATACACCGGCGCCAAAGAGGAGCGGGTGGTCGACCAGGTGGTGGTCGAGAACGGCGTGCGTCCGGATGAAGAACTCTATTACGGGTTGAAAGCCGGCTCGCGCAACAAGGGCCAGATGGACATCGAAGCCCTGTTTGCGATCAAGCCGCAGCCGTGTTTGAGCGAGGCGGGTGAAGGTTACTTGCTGTTCCGCATCGGTGACTGTGTGGCGCAGCGCAATACCCACGCCGCGATCTATGACGCCCTGCGCCTGTGCAAGGATTTCTGACCCAACACCGAACCAATGTGGGTATCGATCAATGTGGGCGCCGGCTTTTCTGTGGGAGCCGGGCTTGCCCGCGATGCAGGCGACTCGGTTTCAAGTGAAACCGAGTTGTTGCCATCGCAGGCAAGCCAGCTCCCACATTGAGCCGGTTTCCATACAAGACCTATGTGGTCTGTGGGAGCTTCACCATGTTGAACACCTTGCTTCCTGTTCTTTTGTTCGCAGCGATAGGCCTCGCCGTCCTCGGCGCCCTGCGCCGGGTGAACATGTGGCGCCGTGGCCGTGCATCCAAAGTCGACCTGCTGGGCGGCCTGCTGGCCATGCCCAAGCGCTACATGGTCGACCTGCACCATGTGGTCGCCCGTGACAAATACATCGCCAACACCCACGTCGCCACCGCCCTGGGCTTTGTGCTCTCGGCGTTGCTGGCGATTCTGGTGCATGGGTTCGGCCTGCATAACCGGATCCTGGGCTACGCCTTGCTGCTGGCTTCGGTGTTGATGTTTGTCGGTGCCACGTTCGTCTACCTGCGTCGACGCAACCCGCCTGCGCGCTTGTCCAAAGGCCCATGGATGCGCCTGCCGAAAAGCCTGATGGCGTTTTCGGTGAGTTTCTTCCTGGTGACGTTGCCGGTGGCCGGGGTCCTGCCGGCGGACTTCGGCGGCTGGCTGCTCGCTGCGCTGCTGAGCCTTGGCGTGCTGTGGGGCGTGTCCGAAATGTTCTTCGGCATGACCTGGGGCGGCCCGATGAAACACGCCTTCGCGGGCGCCTTGCACCTGGCCTGGCACCGCCGGGCCGAGCGCTTCGGTGGCGGTCGCTCCACCGGCTTGAAGCCGCTGGACCTCAGCGACAAGACCGCGCCATTGGGGGTGGAAAAGCCCAAGGATTTCACCTGGAACCAACTGCTCGGCTTCGACGCCTGCGTGCAGTGCGGCAAGTGCGAGGCCGCGTGCCCTGCATTCGCCGCCGGCCAGCCGCTGAATCCGAAAAAGCTGATCCAGGACATGGTGGTCGGCCTGGCCGGCGGCACCGATGCCAAGTTCGCCGGCAGCCCTTATCCCGGCAAGCCTGTCGGCGAACACAGCGGCAACCCGCACCAACCGATCGTCAATGGCCTGGTGGACGCCGAGACCCTGTGGTCCTGCACCACCTGCCGCGCCTGCGTGGAAGAGTGCCCGATGATGATCGAGCACGTGGACGCCATCGTCGACATGCGCCGCCACCTCACCCTGGAAAAAGGCGCCACGCCGAACAAGGGCGCCGAGGTCCTGGAAAACCTGATCGCCACCGACAACCCCGGCGGCTTTGCGCCGGGCGGACGCCTGAACTGGGCGGCGGATTTGAACCTGCCACTGCTCAGCGACAAAGGCCGCGCCGACGTGCTGTTCTGGGTCGGCGACGGCGCATTCGACATGCGTAACCAGCGCACCCTGCGGGCTTTCGTCAAAGTGCTCAAGGCCGCCAAGGTCGACTTCGCCGTGCTCGGCCTCGAAGAGCGCGACAGCGGCGACGTGGCCCGTCGTCTCGGCGATGAAGCCACCTTCCAACTGCTGGCCACGCGCAATATCCAGACCCTGGCCAAGTACAGCTTCAAGCGCATCGTCACCTGCGACCCGCACAGTTTCCATGTGCTGAAAAATGAGTACGGCGCCTTCAACGGTGACTACGTGGTGCAGCACCACAGCACCTTCATGGCCGAGTTGATCGGCGACGGCGCGCTGAACCTGGGCCAGCACAAGGGCAACAGCGTGACCTATCACGACCCGTGCTACCTGGGGCGCTACAACGGCGAATACGAGGCGCCGCGCCAGGTGCTGCGCGCGCTGGGCATCGAGGTCAAGGAGATGCAACGCTCGGGCTTCCGTTCACGCTGCTGCGGCGGCGGCGGTGGTGCGCCGATCACCGACATCCCCGGCAAGCAACGTATCCCCGATATGCGCATGGAGGACATCCGCGAAACCGGCGCCGAGCTGGTCGCCGTGGGCTGTCCGCAATGCACTGCGATGCTGGAAGGTGTGGTCGAGCCGCGCCCGATGATCAAGGACATCGCCGAACTGGTGGCTGACGCGTTGCTTGAAGACGCCGCACCGGCCAAGACCCTGAAACGCGAACCTGCGGAGGTGCACTGATGAGCGACATTATCCGCCGCGACCCACGGGCCGAATGGATCGCCCGCAACCGCCTGCACCCGTTGCATGCAGCGATGCAGCCGGCGCAACACAGCTGGATGGGGCCTAACGGTGTGATTCGCAAAAACGTCCACGGCGTCGGGTTCATCGGCCCCAACGGCATCAAGCGCATCGACCGCAGCGGCGCCCAGCAGGGCGGCGCGGCCAAGCGTACGGCGGCGGTGCAGGTGCAGTTGCCGCTGCACCAGGTGCCTGCGCCGGCGTTCTACATCAACGTGGTGCCGGACATGGTTGGCGGCCGTCTGAGCAGCCACGACCGCGACCTGCTCGGCCTGGCGCGGCAGCTCGCTGGAAGTGACGGCGCGGTGCTGGCGGTGGTGTTTGGCGAGCACAAGGAAAGCGCCTTTGCCACGGCCGGGGTGGATCGCCTGCTCGTGCTCGACGGCCACGAATTCGACGGTTATGCACCGGAACAACGCGTGCAGGGCCTGCGTGCTGTGGATAACCAGTTCAACCCGCGCCATTGGTTGCTGCCTGACAGTCGCAGCGGTGGCGGTGAGTTGGGTCGGCGCTTTGCCGCCAGCCTCAAGGAACGCCCGGCCACGCGGGTGTGGCAGATCAAGGGCCAGGAGTGCATCGGCCGCGCCGGGGCGGGCCAGGAGGACTTGGCGCGACCGCTGCCGCGCCTGATCCTGGCCGCCGCCGAGTGCGCCGAGCCGGTCAGCGAGACCCGCCACGAAGTGTTGCCCGTGGAGTTATCCACAAGCCTGGCGCGCAGCCTGCCGCGCATCGAAGACCTCGGCGCGGTGGCGGTGGACCCGGCAGCGATTCCGATGGCCGAGGCCGAATTCATTTTCTCTGGCGGTAATGGCGTGAAGGACTGGGCGCTCTTCCACCAGACCGCCGCTGCATTGGGCGCCACCGAAGGCGCATCGCGCGTGGCGGTGGACGACGGCTTTATGGCCCGCGATCGCCAGGTCGGCGCCAGTGGCACCTGGGTGACGGCGCGGGTGTACGTGGCCGTGGGGATTTCCGGGGCGATCCAACACCTGCAAGGCATCGGTGCCTGCGACAAGGTGGTGGCGATCAACCTCGACGCCGGCTGCGACATGATCAAGCGTGCCGACCTGTCGGTAATCGGCGACAGCGCCGCGATTCTGCAAGCCTTGATCGATGCGGTGCAGACATACCGCAACGGCGCCAAGCGCGATGCGGCTTAAGGATATGGCCATGACCACGAATGTAATCAGCCTGGTGTCCATCGGCGCCCACCCGACCTCCGGCCGCCCACGTCGCGCCGAACAGGACGCGCGCGCGGTCGAGTTGGGCCTGCAGATGGCGGGGGACAAGTTGCAGGTGTTGCACGCCGGCGATATCCACGAGCCGACCTTGCGCAGCTACCTGGGCATGGGTTTGCCGCAGCTGCACGTGCTCGAACAACCGGCCGGCGCTGATGCCTTGCCGGTGCTCAGTGATTATTTGCGCGAGGCCGGCGCCCAGCTGGTGCTCACCGGCAGCCAGGCCGAAACCGGCGAAGGCTCGGGAATGTTGCCGTTCCTGCTGGCCGAGCAGTTGGGCTGGCCGCTGATTGTCGGCCTGGCGCAGGTGGAGTCCATCGATGGCGGCGTGGCCCACGTGCTGCAAGCCTTGCCCCGTGGCCAGCGGCGCCGCCTGAAGGTGCGCCTGCCGTTCCTGGCGACTGTGGATAACGCCGCGCCCAAGCCACGACAAAGCGCCTATGGCCCCGCGCAACGCGGCGAGTTGGCGGCCCATGAGGTTGAGGTCGAGCAGGACGAGTTATTCACCGGCGCGCTGTTGCAGCCGGCCAAGCCACGGCCCAAGCGCCTCAAGGTGATCAAGGCCAAGAGTGGCGCCGACCGCATGAAGGCGGCCACGGCCAAGGCCAGCGGTGGCGGCGGGCAAGTACTCAAGGGCGTGAGCGCCGAAGAGGGCGCCCAGGCGATTCTCATGCTGCTCATCGAAGAAGGCGTCGTGCGCTGATCCGAGGGGGTACGAGGCCTGTGTGGGAGCTGGCTTGCCAGCGATGGCCTCACCGCGGTCTTGCCCTGGACCGGATCGCCTGCATCGCGGGCAAGCCCGCTCCCACAGGAAAGCCGGTTGGGCCAGTATCTTTGCGGCGCGCCTGAAGGATTACCCACAATCCCTGTTGATCCACCTGTGGATAACCTGTTCGCGGTTGTCCACACCCCCTGCAAATCAAGCCCTGTAGCCCTCTGTATGAAAAACAGCCAGCCTAACTGACGGTTTTTCCTTGGGTTTTTCTCTTGTTCAGCGCCTCTCTGTCCACAGACTTTCCCCCAAAGTCTGTTGGCGCTTCTGTGGATAAGATGTTCGCTATTGGCTGCAGGCCATATAAACAGGGGCTTTCAGGTGCTTGATCGAAATATGATCAATTAGGCTGTATTAACGGCTGTGTGAGCCTGGATACCCCGGTTTATGAAGGTTTGAAGCGGTTTTCCACAGCGCTGGCAAAGTTGCCCCCAAAGTCTGTTGGTGCTTCTGTGGATAAGGTGTTTGCGTACCGCTGCAGCCCACGGATTATTTGGCTTGCAAAGGATTGGTCAATAAGTGATCAATGTGTCTCGGGAGCCATGAGCTTGAATAAGTCACGGATTTTCTTCAGTTAATTTCGGGCGGGTCGCGCAGTTGCCCACAATTGCTGTGGGTGGCTTTGTGGATAAGTTGTTGGGTAAAGGCTGGAGGGCACAGTGGTAAAGGGGGGGAGCGGGGTTGATCAATTATTGATCACTGCGTGGGACTAAAAGTGGGAGCGGGCTTGCCCGCGAAAGCGGTGTGCCAGTCGTACAATTTACTGGCTGATCCAGCGCTTTCGCGAGCAAGCCCGCTCCCACCTTTTTATGTGTGGTGTGTCAGTTACTCGTGAACCGCAACGCCCTTGAGGTAAGGCGCGGGCGCCGCCCCCAGGTTGTTGAGCATGCGCTCGCTGTACCAGTCCACGAAGTTCACCACGCCAAATTCATAGGTCTTCGAGTACGGTCCTGGCTGGTAGGCCGTGGAGTTGATGCCGCGCTGGTTCTCTTCGGCCAGGCGCCGGTCCTGGTCGTTGGTGGCGTCCCACACCTGGCGCATGCGCTCCACGTCGTAGTCCACGCCTTCGACGGCGTCCTTGTGCACGAGCCACTTGGTGGTAACCATGGTTTCCTGGGCGCTGATCGGCCACACGGTGAACACGATGATGTGGTCGCCCATGCAGTGGTTCCACGAGTGCGGCAAGTGCAGGATGCGCATCGAACCCAGGTCGGGGTTCTTGATGCGGCCCATGAGCTTGGCGCAGCCCTGCTTGCCGTCCAGGGTCATCGACACGGTGCCCTTGAGCAAAGGCATGCGCACGATACGGTTGCGCAGGCCGAAGCTGGCGTGGGCGTAAGGGATTTTCTCGGCATCCCAGGCGGCGGCCGAGGCGGCGACGTGGTCCTTGAAGGCCTGGTCGGCGCGCGGGTCGGTGACGTCGTCCCATTCCAGCAGGGTTTTCAACAGCTCCGGGTGCGACGCGTTGCAGTGGTAGCACTCGCGGTTGTTTTCCAGCACCAGTTTCCAGTTGGCTTTTTCCATCAAGGTGGTTTGCACCGCCACCTTGGTGTTCTCCATGTCGTACGGTTCCATGTAGTGATTGAGCGTCGACAGGAAGTCATCGATGGCCGGCGGATTCTCGGCCAGGCTGATGAAGATGTAGCCGCCGGCGGTCTTCACATTCACTGGCTTGAGGCCGTACTGCTTCATATCGAAGTCGGCGCCCATCTCGGTGCCGGCGAACAGCAAGCGGCCGTCCAGCTCGTAGGTCCATTGGTGGTAGTGGCACACCAGTTTGGCGACCTTGCCCTTGTCGCTGGTGCACAGGCGCGAGCCCCGGTGGCGGCACACGTTATGGAACGCATGCACGACGCCTTCGGCGCCACGGATCACGATGATCGGGTTCTTGCCCACTTGCAGGGTCAGGTAGTTGCCCTTGGTAGGGATTTCGCAGGTCATGCCGGCGATCAACCATTCTTTCTGGAAGATCTCCTGCATGTCGATATCGAACAGCCGTTCGTCAGAGTAGAACGGCTGCGGCAGCGAGAAGGTGCGCTCGCGCTCTTGCAGCATTTGCGCGGTGGCCTTGCGTGCGGGTTCCAGCGGATCGCCCAAGCTCAGGGTTGCGGTGACGTCCATCGTGTGTGTCCTCATGGCCATTCTGTGTGGCCGGGATAAGTGGCTACGGTTGTTGCTGTGCAAGGCGTAAAGAAAGCGTCGTTGTTGGGAGCGAGTGTGGGGCCGCCGATGCCCTGAACCTTATCCATGAGCGACATGGCCCACTCTGATCCCGACGCGCAACCCCCGTGGTATGGGGGCTGGTCGCGATAAGTATGTGAATGTCGCAGATAGGTAAATGGGTGGTTCTCGCGTTACGCAGAATCGCCACCATCAGGCCGACACACGGCTACGGAGAACAGCATGTCCAACAGCTTCCTGAATCCGGTCACCACCCAGACCTGGGCCAATGGTCGACACATCGTCCGTTGCGTCAAAGTCATCCAGGAAACCTGGGACGTGCGCACCTTCTGCTTCATGGCCGACCAGCCGATCCTGTTCTTTTTCAAGCCGGGTCAGTTCGTGACCCTGGAACTGGAAATCGACGGCCAGCCGATCATGCGCTCCTACACCATTTCCAGTTCACCGTCGGTGCCTTACAGCTTCTCGGTGACCATCAAGCGCGTGCCGGGTGGGCGTGTGTCCAACTGGCTGCACGACACCCTGCATGAAGGCCAGGAACTGGCGGTGCACGGTCCGGTGGGGCTGTTCAATGCCATCGACTTCCCTAGCCCGAAAGTGCTGTACCTCAGCGGTGGCGTGGGGATTACCCCGGTGATGTCCATGGCGCGCTGGTTCTACGACACCAACGCCAACGTCGACATGACGTTTATCCACAGCGCCCGTTCGCCCAAGGACATCATCTACCACCGCGAGCTGGAACACATGGCGTCGCGGATCGACAACTTCAGCCTGCACCTGATCTGCGAGAAACACGGGCTGGGCGAACCCTGGGCTGGTTATCGCGGCTACTTGAACCACAAGATGCTCGAGCTGATGGTGCCGGACTTCCTGGAGCGCGAAGTATTCTGCTGCGGCCCCACGCCTTATATGAACGCAGTGAAGCGCCTGCTGGAAGCTGCCGGTTTCGACATGGCGCGCTACCACGAGGAATCCTTCGGCGCGACGCCGCCGGAAGCACGCGCCGATGCGGTGGAGCAAGCCGAACAAGCGGCCGAGGCACCGGAAATCGACCTGGCGGACCTGCACCAGGTGGAGTTCATTGCCTCGGGCAAGAGCATTCGCGTGGCGCCTGGCGAAACCGTCCACGCAGCGGCGGCCAAGCTTGGGCTGTTGATCCCCAAGGCCTGCGGCTTGGGCATCTGCGGAACATGCAAAGTGATGAAGCTGGGCGGGGAGGTCGAGATGGACCACAACGGCGGGATCACCGAGGAAGACGAAGCCGAAGGCTACATCCTGTCGTGCTGCAGTGTGCCCAAGGGTGATGTGCGTATCGAGTTCTGATTTACCACGCGCTTAAGCGAGCACGATCCAATGTGGGAGCGGGCTTGCCCGCGAAAGCGGTGCATCAGTCAAAATCTCCAGCGACTGATACTCCGCTTTCGCGAGCAAGCCCGCTCCCACAGTTTTACCGGATTACATCAGTGATGGCTGGGTGACTGGGGAATGCTCAAGTTAGCGGTTACTGCGCGTAGATATGCACGACGAAGTGCTGGCCTGATGCTGTCAATTCGTAGACTTTGTCGTAGATCCGCAAGGTCCTGGATTGTTCGCGGATAGTGTCACCGACTTTTGCGTATTTGCGAAACTCATCCCAATCAATGACGGTGGTGCTGATGGTGCCGTCGCCCTGCAGGTTGTTAGTGTTGTTTTGATATTCCATGGTGTAGTCCTCTGCTGGAGTTCCATTTCCGGCCGATTGTTCGGCAGGCAGTGATACCCGAAAGGGGGCCGCTGCAGAGGCCTTTTCCTTCCGGGTTCCAAGAGGCTAGTCAACGAAAAGCGGGTTCGCTGCTGTCAGAAATATCAAAAAACAGTCTCGGCATTCGGCCAGTATTCGCTGGCTTTTTTCCTACGTTAAGCGTTCATCACTTCCCGAATATCCGCAGCCAATTCTCTTACGCGCTCTTCTTCGGTATCCCACGCACACATGAAGCGCGCACCGCCTTTGCCGATGAAGGTGTAGAAGCGCCAGCCCTTGGCCGTGAGTGCGGCGATAGCCGGTTCCGAGAGTTGCAGGAACACGCCGTTGGCCTGTACCGGGAACATCAATTCCACACCCGGAATGTCTGCCACCAGGCTGCTCAGCAGCTGCGCGCAGTGGTTGGCATGGCGTGCGTGTTTGAGCCAGGCGTCGTTTTCCAGCAGGCCCACCCACGGCGCGGAGAGGAAGCGCATTTTCGACGCCAGCTGGCCGGCCTGTTTGCAGCGGTAGTCGAAGTCTTCGGCCAGTTTGTGGTTGAAGAACAGGATCGCTTCGCCCACCGCCATGCCGTTCTTGGTCCCGCCAAAGCACAGCACGTCGACACCGGCTTTCCAGGTCAGGTCGGCCGGCGAGCAGCCGAGGAACGCGCAGGCGTTGGAGAAGCGTGCGCCGTCCATGTGCAGGTTCAGGCCCAGCTCCTTGCAGGTAACGCTGATCGCGCGGATTTCTTCCGGGGTGTACACGCTGCCGACTTCAGTGGCTTGGGTCAGGGTGACCACGCGCGGTTTCGGGTAGTGGATGTCCTGGCGCTTGAGGGCGATCTCACGGATCGATTCCGGGGTCAGCTTGCCGTTTTCGGTGCGCGCGGTGAGCAGCTTGGAGCCGTTGGAGAAAAACTCCGGCGCGCCGCATTCGTCGGTTTCGACGTGGGCGGTTTCCGAGCAAATCACGCTATGGTAGCTCTGGCACAACGAGGACAGCGCCAGCGAGTTGGCTGCAGTCCCGTTGAAGGCGAAGAACACTTCGCAGTCGGTTTCAAACAGATTGCGGAAACCGTCGGCGGCGCGATGGGTCCATTCATCATCGCCGTAGGCGCGTTGATGGCCCTGGTTGGCTTGTTCCATGGCGGCCCAGGCTTCCGGGCAGATGCCCGAATAGTTGTCGCTGGCGAATTGTTGGCTCTTGTCGGTCATGGCCCATTCCTGTGGTCGATGTTGGTGCGCACTGTAACCAAGATTGTCGGGCGTGCGCACGCACTGTAAATGCAAAGTCACTGGGGAATTATGCACGGCACTGAAACGATTCCTGTCAGACGCGTCCGTGATGGCGCCCTGGACCTGCTCAAGTGGCTGGCGCTGCTGTGCATGGTGCTTGATCACCTGCGCTATGTCGGGCTGAGCCTGGATGGCCTGTACGTACCAGGACGCCTGGCGTTCCCGTGGTTTTGCCTGGCGATTGCGGCGAATTTGCACCGCGCACGAAATGCACCCGTGACTGGTCAATGGCGCTACCTGGGGTGGCTGTTGCTGTTCAGCGCGATCAGTGAAGTGCCATACCGCCTGTTTATCGACGATGCCGATACCTTGAACGTGCTGCCGACCCTCGCGTTGGGTCTGCTGGTTGCGCGAGGATGGCAGCAGAAGACGCTTTTTGATAGAGGATTGGCGCTGATTGCCGTCACCATTGCGGCCGTGTTTTCCGCGCAGCTGATGTTCGGTTTTTTCGGCGTATTGCTGCCGTTGGCGATGCTGCTGGTGTTTCGTCGTGCCTGGTATTTCAGCCTGTTGCCGGGGGTGGTTTGCGTGGCCGCCAATCAATGGCAGATTTTGCTCGAGAGCGGCACGCCGGTCGCATTGATGGGGTTGGCGGCATGTCTGATTGCGCCATTGGCTGGTCTGTTTCTGTTGCGACGTGCCAAAAACGTCTCGCCACCGGCCATGCGGCGTTGGGCTTATGTCCTCTATCCCCTGCATTTCCTGCTGCTGTTACTCGTCCGCCAGATCATCGCCTAACCCCCTGTGGGAGCGGGCTTGCTCGCGAATGCGGCGGGTCAGCCAATACATGGGTTAACTGACCTACCGCATTCGCGAGCAAGCCCGCTCCCACATTTGTTTCGTGTCGCTCATCTAATGTCGTAAACGCACCTTTGCGTGGCGTCCGTAGGCATTTGACCTGCGAGCGCCAGCCCTACCATCGCATCAAAGGGCCCTGCGAGGGCCTCAACAATACGAAAGGCTGGGAGAGACGCGATGTTCAGCAAAAAAGACCAGATCCAGGGATATGACGACGCACTGCTGGCGGCCATGAATGCCGAGGAGCAGCGCCAGGAAGATCATATCGAGCTGATCGCGTCGGAGAACTACACCAGCAAACGCGTGATGGAAGCCCAGGGCAGCGGCCTCACCAACAAATACGCCGAAGGCTACCCGGGCAAGCGCTACTACGGCGGCTGCGAGCACGTGGACAAGGTCGAGGTCCTGGCGATCGAACGCGCCAAGCAGCTGTTCGGCGCCGATTACGCCAACGTGCAGCCGCACTCCGGCTCGTCCGCCAACAGCGCGGTGTACCTGGCGCTGCTGAACGCCGGTGACACCATCCTCGGCATGAGCCTGGCCCACGGCGGTCACCTGACCCACGGCGCCAAGGTGTCGTCCTCGGGCAAGCTGTACAACGCGGTGCAATACGGCATCAACACCGACACCGGCCTGATCGACTACGACGAAGTCGAGCGCCTGGCGGTGGAGCACAAGCCGAAGATGGTCGTCGCCGGTTTCTCCGCGTACTCCAAGACCCTGGATTTCCCCCGTTTTCGCCAGATTGCCGACAAGGTCGGGGCGCTGCTCTTCGTCGACATGGCTCACGTCGCCGGCCTGGTTGCCGCTGGCCTGTACCCGAACCCGCTGCCGTACGCTGATGTGGTCACCACCACCACCCACAAGACCCTGCGCGGCCCGCGCGGTGGTTTGATCCTGGCCAAGTCCAACGAGGAGATTGAGAAAAAACTCAACTCCGCGGTATTCCCCGGCGCCCAGGGCGGCCCGCTGATGCACGTGATCGCCGGCAAGGCCGTGTGCTTCAAGGAAGCGCTGGAGCCCGGCTTCAAGGCCTACCAGCAACAGGTCATCGACAACGCCCAGGCCATGGCCGAGGTGTTTATCAAGCGGGGCTACGATGTGGTGTCCGGCGGCACTGACAACCACTTGTTCCTGGTCAGCCTGATCCGCCAGGGCCTCACCGGCAAAGAGGCGGACGCCGCCCTCGGCCGCGCCCACATCACCGTCAACAAGAACGCCGTGCCGAATGACCCGCAGTCGCCGTTCGTGACCTCGGGCCTGCGTATCGGCACCCCGGCGGTGACCACGCGTGGTTTCAAAGTGCCGCAGTGCATCGAACTGGCCGGCTGGATCTGCGACATCCTCGACAACCTCGGCGACGCCGACGTCGAGGCCAACGTGGCCAAGCACGTGTCTGCCCTGTGCGCTGATTTCCCGGTTTATCGCTGAGCGCGGTTTTGGAGTAATGACTATGCAACGCTACTCGGGCTTCGGCCTCTTCAAGCACTCACTCAGCCACCACGAAAACTGGCAGAAGATGTGGCGCACGCCGACCCCTAAAAAGGTCTACGACGTGGTCATCGTCGGCGGTGGCGGGCATGGTCTGGCGACCGCCTACTACCTGGCCAAGGAACACGGGATCACCAACGTGGCCGTGGTCGAGAAAGGCTGGCTGGGCGGCGGTAACACCGCGCGCAACACCACCATCGTGCGTTCCAACTACCTGTGGGACGAGTCGGCGCACCTCTACGAACACGCGATGAAACTCTGGGAAGGTTTGTCCCAGGACCTGAACTACAACGTGATGTTCTCCCAGCGTGGCGTCTACAACCTGTGTCACACCCTGCAGGACATCCGAGATTCCGAGCGCCGCGTGAGTGCCAACCGCCTCAACGGCGTGGACGGCGAACTGCTCAACGCCAAGCAAGTGGCGGATGAGATCCCGTACCTCGACTGCTCGAAAAATACCCGCTACCCGGTGATGGGCGCCACCGTGCAACGGCGTGGCGGCGTGGCCCGTCACGATGCCGTGGCCTGGGGCTTTGCCCGCGCCGCTGATGCACTCGGCGTGGACTTGATCCAGCAGACCGAAGTGATCGGTTTCCGCAAGGAAAACGGCGTGTGCATCGGCGTGGAGACCAACAAGGGCTTCATCGGCGCCAAGCGCGTCGGCGTGGTCACCGCCGGTAATTCCGGGCACATGGCTTCGCTCGCGGGCTTTCGCCTGCCGATCGAATCCCACCCGTTGCAGGCACTGGTGTCGGAGCCGATCAAGCCGATCATCGACAGCGTGATCATGTCCAACGCCGTGCACGGCTACATCAGCCAGTCCGACAAGGGCGACCTGGTGATCGGCGCGGGGATCGACGGCTACAACGGCTACGGCCAGCGCGGCTCTTACCCGGTGATCGAACATACCATCCAGGCCATCGTCGAGATGTTCCCGGTGCTGTCGCGCGTGCGCATGAACCGCCAATGGGGCGGCATCGTCGACACCACGCCGGACGCCTGCCCGATCATCTCCAAGACCCCGGTCCCGAACATGTTCTTCAACTGCGGTTGGGGCACCGGTGGCTTCAAGGCCACGCCGGGCTCAGGCAACGTGTTTGCCGCCAGCCTCGCCAAGGGTGAAATGCACCCGCTGGCAGCGCCTTTCTCCATCGACCGTTTCCACAACGGTGCGTTGATCGATGAACACGGCGCTGCAGCCGTCGCTCACTAACAGGAGAAATTCCCTATGTTGCATATCTTCTGTCCTCACTGCTGTGAGCTGCGCTCCGAAGAGGAATTCCACGCGTCCGGCCAGGCACATATCCCGCGCCCGCTGGACCCGAACGCCTGCACCGACGAAGAGTGGGGCGACTACATGTTCTTTCGCGATAACCCGCGTGGCCTGCACCACGAGCTGTGGATCCACGCCGCCGGGTGCCGCCAGTATTTCAACGCCACCCGCGACACCGTGACCTACGAAATTCTTGAAACCTACAAGATAGGCACCAAGCCGCAATTCACCGCCAAGGCTTCTGGAGAGAAGGTATGAGCCAGATCAATCGCCTGTCCAACGGTGGCCGGATCGACCGGAACAAAGTGCTGAGCTTCAGCTTCAATGGCCAGAGCTACAAAGGCTTTGAAGGCGACACCCTGGCCGCAGCCCTGCTGGCCAACGGCGTCGACATCATCGGTCGCAGCTTCAAGTATTCCCGCCCGCGCGGCATCTTCGCCGCCGGTGCCGAAGAGCCGAACGCGGTGCTGCAGATCGGCGCCACCGAAGCCACCCAGATTCCCAACGTGCGCGCTACCCAACAGGCGCTGTACCAAGGCCTGGTCGCCACCAGCACCAACGGCTGGCCGAGCGTCAACAACGACATGATGGGTATTCTCGGCAAGGTCGGCGGCAAGCTGATGCCGCCGGGTTTCTACTACAAAACCTTCATGTACCCGCAGTCGTTCTGGATGACGTACGAGAAGTACATCCGCAAGGCTGCCGGCCTGGGCCGCTCGCCGACCGAGAATGACCCGGACACCTACGACAACATGAACCGTCACTGCGACGTGCTGATTGTCGGCGCCGGCCCTGCCGGTTTGGCCGCTGCACTGGCCGCCGCGCGCAGCGGTGCCCGCGTGATCATCGCCGACGAGCAGGAAGAGTTCGGCGGCTCGTTGCTGGATTCGCGCGAAAGCCTCGACGGCAAGCCGGCCACCGAGTGGGTCGCCAGCGTCATCGCCGAATTGAAAGCCCTGCCGGACGTGGTGCTGCTGCCTCGCGCGACCGTCAACGGCTACCACGACCATAACTTCCTGACCATTCACGAACGCCTTACCGATCACCTCGGCGACCGAGCGCCGATCGGCCAGGTGCGCCAGCGTATCCACCGTGTGCGTGCCAAGCGCGTGGTGCTGGCGACCGGCGCGTGCGAGCGCCCGCTGGTGTACGGCAACAACGACGTCCCGGGCAACATGCTCGCCGGTGCGGTCTCGACTTACGTGCGCCGCTACGGTGTGGCACCGGGTAAGAAGCTGGTGCTGTCGACCAACAACGACCACGCCTATCGCGTGGCGCTGGACTGGTTCGACGCTGGCCTGCAAGTGGTCGCCGTGGCCGATGCGCGTCACAACCCACGCGGCGCGCTGGTGGAAGAAGCGCGCGCCAAAGGCATTCGCATCCTCACGGGCAGCGCCGTGATCGAGGCCCGTGGCAGCAAGCACGTGACCGGCGCCCGCGTGGCGGCCATCGACGTCAAGGCGCATAAAGTCACCAGCCCCGGCGAATGGCTGGACTGCGACCTGGTCGCCAGCTCCGGCGGCTACAGCCCGGTGGTCCACCTGGCTTCGCACCTGGGTGGCAAGCCGACCTGGCGTGAAGACATCCTCGGTTTCGTCCCGGGCGAAGCGCCGCAGAAGCGCGTGTGCGTCGGTGGTATCAACGGCGTCTACGGCCTCGGCGATTCCCTGGCGGATGGTTTTGAAGGCGGCGTGCGCGCGGCCAGCGACGCCGGTTTCGCGCCGGTGGAAGGCACCTTGCCGAAAGCCTTGAGCCGTTTGGAAGAGCCGACACTGGCGTTGTTCCAGGTGCCCCATGAGAAAGCTACCGCGCGGGCGCCCAAGCAATTTGTGGATTTGCAGAATGACGTCACCGCCGCCGCCATCGAACTCGCGACCCGCGAAGGTTTCGAGTCGGTCGAGCACGTCAAGCGCTACACCGCGCTGGGCTTCGGCACCGACCAGGGCAAGCTGGGCAACGTCAATGGCCTGGCCATCGCCGCCCGTTCGCTGAACGTGACCATCCCGCAGATGGGCACCACCATGTTCCGTCCCAACTACACGCCGGTGACCTTCGGCGCCGTCGCGGGCCGCCACTGTGGGCACATCTTCGAGCCGGTGCGCTACACCGCGTTGCAGGCCTGGCACGTGAAAAACGGCGCCGAGTTTGAAGACGTCGGCCAGTGGAAACGCCCGTGGTACTTCCCGCGTAACGGTGAAGACCTGCACGCCGCCGTGAAGCGCGAGTGCCTGGCCGTGCGCGACAGTGTCGGCCTGCTCGATGCATCCACCCTCGGTAAGATCGACATCCAGGGCCCGGACGCGCGGGAATTCCTCAACCGCATCTACACCAACGCGTGGACCAAGCTCGATGTGGGCAAGGCGCGCTACGGCCTGATGTGCAAGGAAGACGGCATGGTCTTCGACGACGGCGTCACCGCCTGCCTCGCCGACAATCACTTCCTGATGACCACCACCACCGGCGGCGCCGCGCGCGTGCTGCAGTGGCTGGAGATCTACCAGCAGACCGAGTGGCCAGACCTCAAGGTCTACTTCACTTCGGTCACCGACCACTGGGCGACCATGACCCTGTCTGGTCCCAACAGCCGCAAGCTGTTGAGTGAAGTGACCGACATCGATCTGGACAAGGACGGCTTCCCGTTCATGACCTGGAAGGAAGGCCTGGTCGGCGGTGTGCCGGCGCGGGTGTTCCGGATCTCGTTTACCGGCGAGCTGTCGTACGAAGTCAACGTGCAGGCCGACTATGCGATGGGCGTGCTGGAGAAAATCGTCGAGGCCGGCAAAAAGTACAACCTCACACCCTACGGCACCGAGACTATGCACGTGCTGCGGGCCGAGAAGGGCTTCATCATCGTCGGCCAGGACACGGACGGCTCGATGACCCCGGACGACCTGAACATGGGGTGGTGTGTCGGTCGCACCAAGCCGTTCTCGTGGATCGGCTGGCGCGGGATGAACCGTGAAGACTGCGTGCGCGAAGAGCGCAAGCAACTGGTGGGCTTGAAGCCGATCGATCCGAACGTGTGGCTGCCGGAAGGTGCGCAACTGGTGTTCGATCCGAAGCAGACGATCCCGATGAAGATGGTTGGCCACGTCACCTCAAGTTATGCGCACAACTCGCTGGGTTATTCGTTTGCGATGGCGGTGGTGAAGGGCGGCTTGAAGCGCATCGGCGAGCGGGTGTTTTCGCCGCAGGCCGACGGCAGCGTGATCGAGGCGGAGATTGTGTCTTCGGTGTTCTTTGACCCGAAAGGCGAGCGCCAGAACATCTGACAGACCGAGTCGCGGGCCGGGGGGGGGGGCCCCCCCCCCCCCCCCCCCCCCGCTCCCACATTTTTTGGGGGGGGTGGGGGGG
>NZ_JANLOH010000012.1:0-34883 GCF_025466155.1 Pseudomonas sp. 13B_2.1_Bac1
ACAGATCCAGTTGTTGCCACAAGCCCTTGCCACAGCCCCAGATCCAGCTGTTGCCAAAAGTCCAGCCACAGCCACAATCACACCTGCAAAGCAATCAAGGCTGCCCGGCAAGGGCCTGATTCACTGCCAACCAGCCCGCCACGGCTTCCTCCCCGGCTTCACTGAACGCGCGTTGCAACAGCTTCACCTGCTCACGCCGCAGTGATTGCTCGAACCGCATACCATCCTCCGTCAGTTCCAGCAGGCGTTTGCGCTTGTCGGTCTGCGCCGCAACGCTGTTGACCAGGTGCATCTCCTGCAATTGGCGCAACGGCATGTTCAGCGCCTGCTTGCTCACGCCGAGCAGTTCCAGCAACTCCTTCACGCTCAAGGTCGGGTAGCGCGCGATAAAAAAAACGATGCGCTGGTGCACCCGGCTCAGGCCGCGACGTTCGAGCATCTCATCGGCTTTGGCAGTGAACGCCTGGTAGCCGAAGAAGAACGCTTGCATCGCCTCTTGCTGGCTGCCCTGGTTTTTAAGGTCAAGCATGTTGACGTATCCATTCAAGCTGTCGTAATTTCGGTCAACCAGTTTGACGTATTTCCCACAGGCTTTGCTACCGGTGACCTTATGGCCTTCTCTGAACGTGTTACGCGCCTCAAAAGCTCCTTGATCCGTGAAATCCTCGCGGCAGCCCAGCGCCCGCAAGTGATGTCGTTCGCCGGTGGCCTGCCGGCCGAGGCCATGTTGCCGGCCTTGCAGTGGGAGGGCATGCCGCTGAACATCGGCCAATACGGCATGAGCGAGGGCGAGCCGCAATTGCGTGAGTTGCTGGCGGCCGAGGCGCGCGCCCTGGGGGTGCCGTGCCAGGCGAGCCAGGTATTGGTGGTCAGCGGCTCACAGCAAACCCTCGATCTGGCGGCGAAGTTGTATATCGACAAGGGCACGAAAATCCTGTTGGAAGGCCCGACCTACCTGGCCGCATTGCAGATCTTCCAACTGTTCGGCGCCGATTGCCTCACCGTGCAGCTGGAAGCAGACGGCCCCGACCTGGCCAGCTTGCGCGCCAACCTTGAACGCCATCGCCCGGCGTTCATCTACCTGATTCCGACGTTCCAGAACCCGTCCGCCGTGCGCTACAGCGAGGCCAAGCGCGAGGCTGTCGCCGCGTTGCTCGATGAATTCGGCGTCACCCTGATCGAAGACGAACCCTACCGCGAGCTGACCTTCGACGGTGGCAGCGCCAAGCCCATCGTCGGCCGCCTGAACAAAGCCAGCTGGATCTACACCGGCACGGTTTCCAAAACCTTGCTGCCGGGACTGCGCGTCGGTTACCTGATCGCCAGCCCGGACCTGTTCCCGCACTTGCTCAAGCTCAAGCAGTCGGCGGACCTGCACACCAACCGTGTCGGCCAGTGGCAGGCGATGCAGTGGATCGGCACGCAGAAATACCAGCAGCACCTGGTGCAATTGCGCAGCTTTTACCGCGAGCGCCGCGATGCCTTCCAGGCGGCATTGCTGCGTCACTTCGGCGAGTTGGCCGACTGGCAAGTGCCCCAGGGTGGATTATTCTTCTGGCTGACCTTGAAACAGCCGCTCGACACCCGCACCTTGTTGGCTCCTGCGCTCGATCAGGACGTCGCGTTCATGCCCGGTGAACCGTTCTTTTCCGAGCCGGACCAGCACCTGGGCTCACTGCGACTCAATTTCAGCCATATCGACCCGTCCCGTCTGGACGAAGGTCTCAAGCGCCTGGCCGCAGTGGTCCGTCAAGCACAGCACGCGCAAGCGGCATAAGGGGAGCCCCATGTACAAGGTTTATGGCGATTACAAGTCGGGCAACTGCTACAAGGTCAAATTGATGCTCAACCTGCTGGGCATCCCGTACCAATGGGTGGATGTGGACATCCTCAGGGGTGACACGCAGACCGCCGAATTCCTGGCAAAGAACCCCAACGGCAAGATCCCGGTGCTGGAGCTCGAAGACGGCACCTGCCTGTGGGAATCCAACGCGATCCTGAATTTCCTCGCCGACGGCAGCGAATTCCTGCCCACCGAGCCGCGCCTGCGCACGCAGGTGTTGCAGTGGCAGTTCTTCGAACAGTACAGCCACGAGCCGTACATCGCGGTGGCGCGGTTTATCCAGTTTTACCTGGGGTTGCCGCAGGAGCGCCTCGAGGAATACAAGAAGCTGCACAAGGGCGGTTACAAAGCCCTCAAGGTCATGGAGCGCCAGCTGCAACTGACGCCGTACCTGGTGGGCGACCAGTTCTCCATCGCGGACGTGGCCTTGTATGCCTATACCCACGTGGCCCGGGAAGGTGGTTTTGACCTGGATGCGTACCCGGGCGTGCAGGCGTGGTTGGCGCGTGTGGCCAGCCACCCCAAGCACGTCGCGATGCTCGACTGAACGCCCTCAATCTGTGGGCGCCCGGCAAGCCGGGCTCCTACAAGGAGGGCATCTGGGCCTTGAGCAGGTCAAAACAGCGCTGCGCCGCCGGGCTCAGGCTCATGCCGCTGCGGCTGATCAGCCCGATCTCCCGGTTCACGCCGGGATGATCGATGTTGATGCGCTTCAAGCCTGCCAAACTGTCCGCCGCCGACTCCGGCAGCACACTGATGCCCAGCCCCTGGCGCACCAGGGCAAGGACCGTCGACATATAATTGGCCTCCATGCCTGCGTTCATCGTCAGCTGCGTCTCATCAAACAACGCATCCACTTGCTCCCGCACACTGCTGTCACGCCCGGTGAGGATGATCGGCTGGTCCGCCAGTTGCTCCAGCGTCAGCTGGCGATGGCGGGTGAGGGGATGATCCAGCGGCACGAAGGCGCACAGTCGATCATTCAGCACCGGCACAAACGCCAGGCCGTGACTGAGCCGTGCGCGTACACCAATGCCGAAATCGACCTCGCCTGCACGTACCTGGGCATGAATGCGATGGGCCACCAGGTCGTGCAGGCGCACTTCGATGCCGCCAAAGCGTTCACGAAACAGGCGCAAGGCGGGGGGCAGGGTGCCGGCGCAGACCGAGGGCAGGGCGGCGATGGTGACGACGCCGCGACGCAAGGCGGCCAGGTCGCGGGAACCGGTGACAATGTTGTCCAGGTCCAGCAGCAGTTTTTCCATGGGCCCGCGCGCGTCCTGGCCGGCGGCCGTGATGCTCACATGGCGCGGGCTGCGGTCGAGCAGGGCTACGCCCAGCCAATCCTCCAATTGCTGGACTTGCACGGTCAGCGCAGAAGGTGACAGGTGCAGTTCGTTGGCCGCCTTGGTGAAACTCCCGGTACGGGCCACCGCGAGGAACGCCTGGATATGCTGGATCGAATTTTTCATTGTTGTTTTTCTCGAGCGTTTTGTTTTTACGAACATGACTCGCTGAACATTCCAATTTACAAAGGGTAACGTGATTCCAATACTCGGGGGAAAACAATAACCGGCCGCAAAGGCCGCTCTGGAGTAACCCATGCTCGCTACCCTGGGTGTCATCACCATCCTGTGCCTGCTCGCTGCCGTCATGAGCAAACGCCTCTCGCCGCTGGTGGCCCTGATCGCCTTGCCGATCATCGCCGCGTTGCTCGGTGGGTTCGGCCTGCAAACCAGCGCCTTCATCATTACCGGTATCAAGAACGTTGCCCCCGTGGTGGGCATGTTTGTGTTCGCGATCCTGTTTTTCGGGATCATGACCGATGCCGGCATGCTCGACCCCATCATTGATCGCATCCTGCGCACGGTAGGGACGCGTCCTACAAGGATTGTCGTCGGTACCGCGACCCTGGCCCTGTTGGTGCACCTCGACGGTTCCGGCGCGGTGACCTTCCTGGTGACAGTGCCGGCGATGCTGCCGCTGTATACGCGGCTGGGCATTGATAAACGTATCCTTGCCTGTGTCTGCGCGATGGCCGCGGGGGTCAACTTCCTGCCATGGACCGGCCCGGTGCTGCGCTCTTCGGCGGCACTGCATGTGCCGGTGGCGGATCTGTTCCAGCCGCTGATCCCGGTGCAGATCGTCGGCCTGGTCTTCGTCTTCGCCTGTGCCTGGTGGCTCGGCCGCCGCGAGGAAAAACGCCTGGGCCTGGGCGCCGGTTCCAGCGTGGACGCCGTGCCGCAACGGGTGCTCAGCGACGCCGACATCCAGCTGCGCCGCCCTCGGCTGTTCTGGGTCAACCTGGTGCTGACTGTGTTGGTGATGGTGGTGATGATCGCCGGCTGGGTCGACCCGGTGGTGATGTTCATGCTCGGCACCGTGGTGGCCCTGTGCATCAACTACCCGAATGTGGACGCCCAGCGCGCCCGCATCGATGCCCATGCGAAAACCGCGCTGACCATGGCCAGTATCCTGCTCGCCGCCGGGGTGTTCACCGGCATCATGCAAGGCACCGGCATGCTCAAGGCGATCGCCGAAGTGGCGGTGGCGCAGATTCCGGCCGGCCACGGCAAGTTGATCCCGGCGGTGGTGGGCTTTATTTCCATGCCGTTGAGCATGCTGTTCGACCCCGATTCGTATTATTTCGGCGTGATGCCGGTGATCGCCGAAGTCGGCAAGGCCCTCGGTGTCGACCCGTTGCAGGTGGCGCAGGCCTCGCTGCTGGGCGTGCACACCACCGGTTTCCCGGTCAGCCCGCTGACCCCCGCGACTTTCCTGTTGGTGGGCCTGTGCAAGATCGAATTGGCCGATCACCAGCGCTTCACCATCCCTTTTCTGTTTGCCGCGTCGGTGTTGATGACCCTGACCGCGTTGCTCCTGGGAGTGATTTGAGATGAAAACCTTGCGCATCGGTTCCGGTGCCGGCTATTCCGGCGACCGTATCGAACCCGCCGTGGAACTGGCTGAACAGGGCGATCTGGATTACCTGGTCTTCGAATGCCTGGCCGAACGCACGATTGCCCTGGCGCAACAGGCGCGGATCACGGATCCCGACGGCGGCTATGACCCGCTGCTCAGTGAGCGCATGCGCCGCGTGTTGCCGTTTGTGGGGGAGGGCGCCGGGCGTCGCCGCCTGCGGGTAATCACCAACATGGGCGCGGCCAACCCGGTGTCGGCGGCGATTGAAGTGCGGCGCATCGCCAGCGAGCTGGGCCTGCGCCTCAAGGTGGTCGCGGTGGTGGGCGACGATGTCTTGGCTGCGTTGCAGCCCGAGCAAGTGCTGGATAACGGCCAGACCGTCGCTTCACTCGGCGAACGGCTGATTTCCGCCAATGCTTACCTGGGCGTGGAGGGCATCCTTGAAGCCCTGCGCGCCGACGCCGATGTGGTGATTACCGGACGTGTCGCCGACCCGTCGCTGTTCCTCGCGCCGCAGATGTTCGAGTTCGGCTGGGCCGCGGATGACTGGCAGCGCTTGGGTCGCGGCACTTTAGTTGGACATTTGCTCGAATGCGCCGGGCAAGTCAGTGGCGGCTATTTTGCCGACCCGGGTTTCAAGGATGTGGATGACCTTGCGCGCCTGGGATTCCCCTTGGCCGAGATCGATGCCGAGGGCGAAGCGCTGATCACCAAGGTTGCAGGCACAGGTGGACGGGTCAGCCGTGCGACCTGCACCGAGCAACTGATTTATGAAGTGCATGATCCCGCGGCGTATTTGACGCCTGATGTGACCGCGGATTTTTCCCAGGTGGGTTTTGTCGAGGAAGCGGTTGATCGTGTGCGCGCCCAGGGCGCCGGGGGTCGCGCGCGACCTGAACAGTTGAAGGTCAGCGTGGGCTATCTGGATGGCTGGATCGGCGAAGGGCAGATGTCCTACGGCGGCCCCGGCGCCGTCGCACGGGCTCAATTGGCGCGGGATGTCGTACTCAAGCGCCTGGCGTTAACCGGCGTGAAGATGCAGGACGTGCGCGCCGAGCTGATCGGCATGGACTCGCTCCACGGCCCGCGCAGCAGTGTCGAGCCTTGGGAAGTGCGCTTGCGCGTCGCGGCCCGATGCGATGAGCGTGGCGAAGCGGTACGGATCGGCAATGAAGTGGAAACCCTCTACACCAACGGCCCCTCCGGCGGCGGCGGTGCCAGTAAAAGCGTGCGCCAGGTGGTGGCGGTGGCGTCATTGCTGCTACCGCGAGGCGCGGTCAACCCGAGGATCGAAGCATGAAACTGCACACGCTGGCCCACTCCCGGACCGGGGACAAGGGCGACACCTCGAACATCTCGATCATTGCCTATCGCGCCGAGGATTACCCGTTGCTGTGTGAACAGCTCACGGCCGAACGCGTGACCGAGTTCTTTGCCGGCCTGCTGGAACCGGGTGCTGCGCCGGTGCGGCGTTATGAATTGCCCAGTGTCCAGGCGCTGAACTTCGTGTTGCCGGGGATTTTGCGCGGTGGCGTGACCCGCTCCCTGGCGCTGGATGCCCATGGCAAATGCCTGGGCTCGGCGCTGCTGAATGTTGACTTGGTAATCTGAACTCAATGTGAGAGCGGGCTTGCTCGCGAATGCGCGGTGTCAGTCGATAGATTAATTGACTGATCCGCCGCTTTCGCGAGCAAGCCCGCTCCCACGTTCGATCTTCAGTGTTTGTCAGACCGCGGCGAAGCGCTTGTCCAGGTAGTCGATGATGACCTTGGAGTCATACATCCAGGTGGTCTGGCCGTTTTCTTCGATGCGCAGGCACGGCACTTTGATCTTGCCACCTTGCTCCAGCAGGGTCTGGCGGTCCTGCTCGTTGTTTTTCGCATCCTTGAGCGCCACCGGCACATTCAGGCGGTGCAGGGTGCGGCGAGTCTTCACACAGAACGGGCAGGCGTGGAATTGATACAGGGTCAGGCCCTTGGCCGCTTCGTTGACCTGTGCCTGTTGTTCGGCGGGGCGCTGCTTTTTACGCGGACGGGTAAGGAAGTCGCCCGCGATGATGACGTGGCCGAGGCCCACTCGAAGTGCTTTGACGAACATGGCTGAAACCTCTTGCCCATGAAGAAGGGGCCGCAGCTTACCTGATTTCTGCAGGCGAAAAAAAACCGGCGATGAACGCCGGTTTTTTCCTACTCAGACGATTACTTGATCAGGCTGAGGAATTCGCTGCGGGTGGCCGCGTTTTCGCGGAACTCACCCAGCATCACCGAGGTGATCATCGAGGAATTCTGTTTCTCGACACCGCGCATCATCATGCACATGTGCTTGGCCTCGATCACGACGGCCACGCCCAGGGCACCCGTCACTTGCATCACCGCATCGGCGATCTGGCGACTGAGGTTTTCCTGGATCTGCAGGCGGCGCGCATACATGTCGACAATCCGCGCGACCTTAGACAGGCCCAGCACTTTGCCGCTCGGGATGTAGGCAACGTGCGCCTTGCCGATAAACGGCAGCAGGTGGTGTTCGCACAACGAATACAACTCGATGTCCTTGACCAGCACCATTTCGCTGTTGTCAGAGCTGAACAAGGCACCGTTGGTGACTTCTTCCAGGGTCTGTTCATAGCCGCGGCAAAGATACTGCATCGCCTTGGCGGCACGCTTTGGCGTGTCGAGCAGGCCCTCGCGGGAAACGTCCTCGCCGAGTTGGCCGAGGATCGCGGTGTAATTCTGTTCCAGGGACATGAAACTACCTGTGGGATTTTCGCAAAGCGCAAGGTTACGGTGGCGGGCACATCGCTGCAAGCCTGACGATGGCACTTGTTACTCGTCACGCCCTTCCATCATGGTGCGCTTGAGCATCACATACACCGCCCCCGCGCCGCCGTGGCGGGCCTGGCAGGAGGTGAAGCCGAGTACCTGGGTGTGCTGGCGCAGCCAGGTGTTGACGTGGCTTTTGATCATCGGACGCTTGCCGTCCAGCCGCACAGCCTTGCCGTGGGTGACGCGCACGCAGCGGATTTCAAATTTGGTGGCTTCGGCGAGGAAGGCCCACAGGGTCTCCCGGGCTTTTTCCACGGTCATGCCGTGCAGGTCGAGGCTGCCTTCGAACGGGATCTGGCCGGCCTTGAGCTTGCGCATCTGGCTTTCCTGCACGCCGTCGCGGGCCCACATGAGTTCGTCTTCGGGGCCGACGTCGATCACGAACTGGTCCGACAGGCCATCCACGGTGGCGGCGTCGGTGCGCACGGTTGCAGCCTGGCGCAGTTTGGCGATCTGCGCCCGGTCGGCCTTGGGTTTGCCGGTGTCGGCGCGGTCGTGCTTGATCGGCTTGACGCCGCGCAGCTCGTTTTTGAACAGGGAAAAATCGTCGTCTTGCATGTCAGCCTCCGCGAAGGGCGGGCAGTTTACCTAAATCGCGGCGGCCAGGGCGCAGGAAACGCTATCCAAGCGCCATCAGTCGTGCTTTTTCATCAGGTGTGAAGCGATGTTCAGCGACAACGGCTGACGCATCTTCCGACGGCTGCGACGCCACAGCCAGACGCCCAGCCACAGCACCAGCAGGCCAATGACCGCCAAGATCGCCGAGCCACCGGGGCTGGCATTCAGTTCGCCAAGGGCCGGCGAGTGACCGAATAAACCAGCGGCACCCGCACCCGCCAGCAGCACACCAACAATCGCCAGCAGCGCGGCAATGCCGGCCACCAGGCGCAGACGCCAGTTGCTCGGGCCCTTGGGGCGCAAGCGACGAGCATCAAAACCATCGGATATCTTCATTCCGACCTTTCCTCCAGGGTATCGGCCCTTCGACCGGAAGATACACAGGTTGTTCCTGTACCCGAGGTAATTGCAGCAAATGACAGGCATTTGCAGATGAGCGGGACATAAAACACGCCGCGCCGCTCATCCCATGGGTCGATCAGATCAGATCTTTGGTCAACGCGAGGGTCGCGAAGTTGTCGGCCATGATGGCCATTTCGGTCTGTTGCACGTGCTCGGCGCTGAGGATGCCGCCCTTGTAGGGCAGGTCGCGTGTCGCACAGGCGTCTTCGACCAGGGTGCAGCGAAAGCCCAGGTTCTTGGCGGCGCGCACGGTGGTGCTGACGCTGGAGTGGCTCATGAAACCGCAGACGATCAGGTCCAGCGAGCCAAGGTCCTGCAGGTGTTTTTCCAGGCCAGTGCCGTGGAACGCGCTGGGCAGCAATTTGCCGATGATGGTCTCGTCGCCGACAGGTTCCAGGCCGGGAATGAATTCGCCGCGCTCGCCTTGCGGGTCGAACAGGCCGCCAACGGTGCCCAGGTGACGCACATGCACGATCGGGCGCCCGGCGTTGCGCGCGGCAGCGGCCAGTTGCTGGATGTTGGCGACCGCCGCGTCCATGCCCGAGAGGGCGAGCGGGCCGCTGAGGTATTCCTTCTGGGCATCGATGATCACGAGGGTCGCATGGCCAAGGTTGGCTGCCGCATAACCACGACCGCTGAGTTGAAACATCGTCTTTGGAACGGACATTCTGGGGGCTCCTGTGAGGGGGGCTTTTGTGACATTGTCCACTGGCTGAGCGGTTCTGTGAATCGCTACCATCGTAAGGTACGCCGTTGTTGACGTGCAGCCATGTCAAGTGGGCGGCTTGTTTAACCGAATGATGGCAATTTGGATGAAATCCGACGTATGGCCTGGGGTTTTCGTACATCGTCGGTACAGGCGAAGGCTGTTAGAATCGCCAGTCGTTTTTTCCAGGAGTCTGCCCCCGTGATCACTTCCCGCCTGCGCACCTTGCGCGACCACATCCGTTGGGCTGTCAGCCGTTTCCATGGGGAAGACCTGTTTTTTGGCCATGGCACCGACAACGCCTGGGACGAAGCCCGGCAATTGGTGCTCGGCGCCTTGCACCTGCCGTGGGAAATCGCCGACAGCTACCTGGATTGCAATCTGGAAGAAGAGGAAATCTCCCACGTGCAGCGCTTGCTGCATCGACGTATCCACGAGCGCGTGCCTACCGCCTACCTGCTGAAAGAGGCCTGGTTCTGCGGTATGTCGTTTATCGTCGACGAGCGCGTGCTGATCCCGCGTTCACCGATTGGCGAACTGATCGAAAACCGCTTCGAACCCTGGCTGGCCCAGCCACCGGCGCGCATCCTCGACCTGTGCACCGGCTCCGGTTGCATCGGCATTGCCTGTGCCTACGAGTTCCAGGACGCCGAAGTGGTGCTGGGCGACTTGTCCTTCGAAGCGCTTGAGGTGGCGAACCAGAACATCGAGCGCCATGGTGTCGACGAGCGCGTCTACACCGTGCAGGGCGACGGCTTCGACGGCCTGCCGGGCCAGCGCTTCGACCTGATCGTGTCGAACCCGCCGTATGTGGATGCCGAAGACTTCGCCGACATGCCGGACGAATACCAGCACGAACCGGAGCTGGGCCTGGCCTGTGGCGATGATGGCTTGAACCTGGTGCGGCGCATGCTGGCCGAAGCAGCAGACCACCTGACCGAGAAGGGCTTGTTGATTGTCGAAGTGGGCAACAGCCAGGTGCACGTCGAGGCGCTGTATCCGGAAGTGGACTTCGCCTGGCTGGAGTTCCAGCGCGGTGGCCACGGGGTGTTCATGTTGACGGCTGAGCAGTGCCGCCAGCATCAAGCGGTCTTTGCCGCTCGGGTGTGAAGCACGCCGTCTAGGGGCTCGGCTTGCCGGCGATGGCTCTCTTGAGGCCACCATCGCCGGCAAGCCGGGCGCCTACAAGTTGAATTACCGGTGTGTGGCAATCCAGATCAGCAACCCCGCCTGAAACACGGTAAACGCCACCAGGCAAGTAATCGTGAAGCGCAATCCGCTGTCTTCGCGCTTGAACTTGGTGACCTTTTCTTCTTCCTTGCGCAGCTTCACTTCCTGCTCCGCCAGGTTCTGCTCGGCCTGTTGCAGCATCTGCGCGGCTTCGAGAATTTCCACGAACTGCACTTTCTCGGTGTTCCAGCTGTCGAGCACGTCGCTGACCTTGCCCGGCTGCACGTTGCCCTTGAGGTGCTGCACATCGGCGTAAGCCACATCAAACCCCTGGATGCGCAGGAAGTGATCGCGGCGCAGGCGCGTGGATTCGTTGAGGGCGTCCTTGTTGGCCAGGTCGACGCCGTCGACGCGGTAGTGTGACCACTTCTTCTTCGCCCAGGCGGCGCCTTGGGCCACCAGGAAGCGACCGATGCCACGGTTGGCCGGTTCGATTTCCAGGCTGTTGCCCGGGCCGAAGTGCACGCGGTGCGTGTCATGGTCGACCCAGATATCCAAATGGTTCTGCTCACGGCGCACGCGCTGCCCCGGCAGCTGGATGACCATGCGCAACAGGCTGTGGCGTTTGTCGTGGCGCTCGGCATAGCCGAACTGCACGAACCGCAATGGCCGCACGCCTGTGGCGCGGTCGGTGGCCAGCGGCGCCAGGCGCAGCATCTTGAAATGCTCAGCCTGAACATCCGCCCACGGCAGGGGCGCCGCGTCGACGGCCTCGGTTTTGTCAGCCGGGGTGTCGGCGATTGGTTCCGGTGTTGCTTCAGTGGTTGTCATGCGGCGCGATCCTG
Source organism: Pseudomonas sp. 13B_2.1_Bac1 (assembly GCF_025466155.1). NCBI lineage: Bacteria > Pseudomonadati > Pseudomonadota > Gammaproteobacteria > Pseudomonadales > Pseudomonadaceae > Pseudomonas > Pseudomonas sp. 13B_2.1_Bac1. Next base: position 11,329 of record NZ_JANLOH010000012.1, read on the forward strand.
TCCAAGCCCAGCGAGTCGACAGTCTTTTTGCTGTCGACTCAGGGCTTATCGGCCGGTTTCTGCAGGACTGGAGGCAAATTGTCGCTTAACGGGGTTGAAGTCCGTCGATAAAGCGCACCAGGCGGCTGCCCAACTCCGCGGCGAGCGGCAGTTGCGGGTCATTGTAGGAGGCCAATTGCTGCTTTACGTCGTTGGGCACGATGCGCATGACGTGGTTCATGCCTTCGATCACCGTCAATTGCGCGTCGGGCTTGGCGTTTTTCAGTTGGCGGGCATCGTCGACGCCGACCTGGATGTCGTTGGTGCCCTGGATGATCAGCGCCGGCATGTTCAGCTTGGCGAAGGCCGCCGACGGGTCGGCGCGGAACAGGCTGATCAGATACGGCTGCACGCTGGGACGGAAAATACCCTCCAGCGGGCCAGGCACATCGGCATCCACCTGGCCGGCCTTGAGGTGATCAAGGATTTCATTGCTGCGCAGCAACAGGGCAGGGGGCAGGTGGTCGGCCAGTTGCTGGCGGATCACCTGGTCGACCGGCCGCGCGCTGCCCGACAGCGAGATCACCCCGGCCGGGTCCAGTTGCGGTGCCGCCAGGGCAGCCACCAATGCGCCTTCACTGTGGCCCAGCAGGATCAGCGGGCCCATGCGTTCATCGGCCTTGAGCTGCTTGCCCCAGGCCACGGCGTCCGCGACATAGGCATCCAGGGTCAGGTTGCGTTCATCCGGGGTGGCGGCCAGGCTCGCGGCCACACCGCGCTTGTCGTAGCGCACGCTGGCGATGTTGTGCCGCGCCAGCACCCAGGCCAGGCGCTTGAGGCTGTCGTTGCGTGCGCCGTCGGCACTGTTGCCGTTGCGATCGGTGGGACCGGAGCCGGCGATGATCAACACCACCGGTACGGGCTTGTCGGATTTGGGCAACAAGAGCGAGCCAAACAGCTCGCCGCTGCCGGTGTCCAGGCTGATGGGCCGTTGCAGGACGACAGGGGAGGCGGCGAAGCCAAGGCTGGAAAACAGGGTGAGGGTCAAAAGCAGAACTCGCAGCATCATCGCGCCATCATTGGGAAGGTGCCGGTTGGACCAACGTCTACCGGTAAGGTTTCGAGGATGAACTAGTGAGTTAGCCTGCGTATACTGGCCGCCTTAAGTTATTACGGTTGACTTGATTCAACTGATTTCACGGAGCGCTCTGCATGTCCGGCAATACCTTCGGCAAGCTGTTCACTGTCACCACCGCGGGCGAAAGCCATGGCCCGGCGTTGGTCGCCATTGTCGACGGCTGCCCGCCTGGCCTCGAGCTGTCCCTGGAAGACTTGCAGCGTGACCTCGACCGCCGCAAGCCCGGCACCAGCCGCCACACCACCCAGCGCCAGGAGCCCGACGAAGTCGAGATCCTCTCCGGCGTGTTCGAAGGCCGCACCACCGGCTGCGCCATCGGCCTGCTGATTCGCAACACCGACCAGAAGTCCAAGGACTACTCGGCGATCAAGGACCTGTTCCGCCCGGCTCACGCCGACTACACCTACCATCACAAATACGGCGAGCGCGACTACCGTGGCGGTGGCCGCAGCTCGGCCCGCGAAACCGCCATGCGCGTGGCCGCCGGCGCGATCGCGAAGAAATACCTGGCAACCCAGGGCATCGTCATTCGTGGCTACATGAGCCAATTGGGCCCAATCGAGATTCCGTTCAAGACCTGGGACAGCGTCGAAGACAACGCCTTCTTCAGCCCCGACCCGGACAAGGTGCCGGAGCTGGAGGCCTACATGGACCAGTTGCGCCGCGACCAGGATTCCGTCGGCGCCAAGATCACGGTGGTCGCCGAAGGCGTCAAGCCGGGCCTGGGCGAGCCGATCTTCGACCGCCTCGACGCCGAGCTGGCCCACGCGTTGATGAGCATCAACGCGGTGAAAGGCGTGGAAATCGGCGCCGGTTTTGCCTGCGTGTCGCAGCGCGGCACCGAGCACCGTGATGAGCTGACTCCCCAAGGTTTCCTCAGCAACAACGCCGGCGGCATCCTCGGTGGGATTTCCTCCGGGCAGCCAATCGTTGCGCACCTGGCGCTCAAGGCCACGTCAAGCATCACCACGCCGGGCCGTTCGATCGATGTGCACGGCAACCCGGTGGATGTGATCACCAAGGGCCGCCACGACCCATGCGTCGGTATTCGCGCCACGCCGATTGCCGAGGCGATGATGGCCATCGTGCTGATGGACCACCTGCTGCGCAACCGTGGGCAAAACGCTGATGTACAGGTGACCACCCCGGTGCTGGGCCAGCTGTGACCGCCTGCAGGGGTGAGCGAGCTTGCCGTGGCGAGGGCGCTTGTTCTTGCCGGGCGGCGAAGCAGCCCCGGTAATGACCCCAGCCCTCCCGTACTGGCGCCTCTCCAGCTTCTACCTGTTCTACTTCGCCCTGCTCGGGGCGACGGCGCCGTTCCTGGCGCTGTATTTCGATCATCTCGGGTTCTCCAGCGCGCGCATCGGCGAGCTGGTGGCCATCCCCATGCTGATGCGCTGCGTGGCACCCAACCTGTGGGGGTGGCTCGGCGACTACACCGGTCGGCGCCTGGCCATCGTGCGCTTTGGCGCGGTGTGTACGTTGGCGAGCTTTTCGCTGATCTTCGTCAGCCACACCTACGCCTGGCTGGCCCTGGTGATGGCACTGCATGCGTTCTTCTGGCACGCGGTGCTGCCGCAGTTTGAAGTCATCACCCTGGCGCACCTGCAAAAACAGACCTCGCGCTACAGCCAGATCCGCCTGTGGGGCTCCATCGGTTTTATCCTCACCGTGGTGATCATGGGTCGCCTGTTCGACTGGCTGAGCCTGGACATCTACCCGGTAGTCGTCGTGGTGATCATGGCCGGCATCATCGGTGCCAGCCTGTGGGTGCCGAATGCGCAACCGGCCAGCCACGGCAATCGCCTGGCCGGGGAGGGGTTCCTCAAGCAGTTACGCAGCCCTGGGGTACTGGCGTTTTATGCCTGCGTGGCGCTGATGCAAATGAGCCACGGCCCGTACTACACCTTCCTCACCCTGCACCTGGAACACTTGGGCTACAGCCGGGGCACGATCGGCATGCTGTGGGCGCTGGGAGTGGTGGCGGAGGTGCTGATGTTCCTCGGCATGGGCCGCATCCTCATGCGTTTTTCGCTGCGCCGGGTGCTGCTGGCCAGTTTCCTGCTGGCGGCCCTGCGCTGGTTGCTGCTGGGATCGTTTGCCGAGTACTTCTGGGTGCTGTTGCTGGCGCAGGTCATGCACGCCGCGACTTTTGGCAGCTTTCACGCGGCGGCCATCGCCTTTGTGCAACGCAGCTTCGGCGCTAGACAACAAGGCCAGGGCCAGGCGCTGTATGCCGCCCTGGCGGGTACCGGCGGCGCGTTGGGCGCGCTGTATTCCGGCTACAGTTGGAACCTGTTGGGGCCGACCCTGACTTTCAGCATCGCCAGCGTCGCGGCCCTGGCCGCCGCCGTTATCATCGGTCTTCGATTGCAAGAGCAGAACCAAGGAAACCCTCAATGAGCTATGTCGCCGTCTACCCCGTCACTTCACCGGATACCCCGAACAAGGTCCTCACCCATGCCGACGACATCGCCGCGATCCTCGCCGAGCACGGTGTGCGGTTCGAGCGCTGGCAGCCCGCACCCATCCAGCAGGGGGCCAGCGACGCGCAAATGATCGCGGCGTACCAGGCGCAGATCGACGCCCTGGGCTACGAGCGCGTGGACGTATTCAGCGTCACCGGCGACCACCCGCAAAAAGACTCACTGCGCGCGCAGTTCCTCGATGAGCGCCGTTACAGTGACGACGAAGCGCGCTTCTTTATCGCCGGCCAAGGCTTGTACACCCTGCACATTGGCGACTATGTGTACGCCATACGTTGCGAAAAGCATGACCTGCTGGTGATCCCGGCGGGTATTGCACACTGGTTTGATATTGGCGAGAACCCGCATCTGGTCACGCTGCGGCTGTTCAATAACGCTCAAGGCCAGGTACCCGCGTTCACCGGAGATGAGATCGCCCGACGTTTCCCCGGATTGGACGACTGATTGCGTCGATTTACAAACATCAACCCCGACGAGTTGTTAGTTGTTGTGGGAAGAAACTTAAATTCCTGTAAGGCCCGGCTGTTTGTTGCGGGCCCTGCGCCTTAATACCATTCGTTATGTAACTCTCTGCGGAATCGATGTTTATATCACCTGTCAATAGGAGGAATCCGAATGATGACAGGGCGTCCGCAAATAAAAGGGAGAGAAATTAATGATAGGCACAGAGGAGTCGTCACCGTACTGCGTGCCCGATGCCGTCAGGCGGCGGCTGAGCTTGTCCGGCAAGCCCTTGACCCCCACCGAGTTGGAGATCCTGCGCTGGGCAGGAGAAGGCAAGACGGTCTGGGAGATCAGCCAGATACGCAATACGTCCGAAGCCACGGTGAAATTCCACTTGCGCAACATCTACGGCAAGTTGGAGGTTACCAACCGCGTGCAGGCGATGAACGAGGCGGCGCGCCGAGGTCTGTGCTGAATCCATGAAAAAGGGCCGCAATGCTCAACGGCATTGCGGCTCTTTTTTTGGTTGCTTGCTCAGGCCGAATGGTAAGTCGGCAGGGCAAAACGGTTCTGGCTCTGCAGCATCGAGATTTGCGGCAACTCACTGGCTTGTTCGGCCAGGTCGCGGCGAATGGCGCTGATCACCCAAGTGAGTTGATCGGCGGTGTGCAGCTGCTGGTAGGAAATCGAACGCTTGACCTGTTTGCCTTCGCTGTTGCGCAGGGTCAACAGGATGCCGCCGTCGGGACGTGGCTGGGTGGTGACGTCGTAGTTGGAAAATACTGAAGCGAATTTATCTTGGATCAGGCTCATGTCTATCAGCTCCGTTGGCTCAAGTTGGCAAGCATGGAGTGATAGGTGCAGTGATTGTGCCAGCTACTGCATTTTAAAAATATCGTTGTAAAACAGTAGCTTACAAAAATCTAGATTTTTCGTTTTCGTGCAATTTGCATGAATGGCCATCATGCATCCTGCATTTTGCGCTGCTCAACCCGGCGAATTGCGCGTGCCGTTATCCATAAAGACTGCCGGCACGCGGCTAAATTCCTTTTTTCAGCACGCGCCCCTCGGGATACAAAACTTTTCAAATCCCGCGTGTACAGCCAAAGAGAGGCTGACGTATTTTCCTTCAATGCATTCGGCCTTCTGCCTACGGGAGAGTCGGTGTTTCTGGATCATACGAAGAATAAGAAAAAGGACGTTCCTCCATGAGCCATCCGCAAAACGACATGATCACCTGGGGCATGATGCTGCGTAAGATGCCCGCCATCGTTCGAGCCCTGCCACGCGTGGTGCGCGGCATGCGTGCCGCCAACGTCACCGATCCCCAACAACCCTGCGGCCTGGGCTGGCACTTCGAGCAAGCGACCCTGCGCAACCCCGACGGCGCGGCGCTGTTGTATGGCGACCGCGTGCTCAGCTACCGCGAAGCCAACCAGCGCGCCAACCGTATCGCCCATCACCTGCAGGCCGAGGGCATCGGCAAGGGCGATGTGGTGGCGCTGTTTATCGAAAACCGCCCGGAACTGCTGTTGAGTGTGCTGGCCGTGGCCAAGCTCGGCGGCATCTGTGCGATGCTCAATACCGCGCAGACCCAGGGTGCGCTGGTGCACAGCCTGAATCTGGTGAGCCCGGTGGCGGTGGTGGTGGGCGCTGAGCTGGTAGCAGCCTATGACGCAGTACGTGAGCAGGTGCAGATCGAGGCCCGGCGTACCTGGTTTGTCGCCGACCAGCAACCCGCCGCCGTGCCCGAGGGCTACCTCGACCTGCTGGCCGCGAGCGCCGAGTGTGCGGAGGACAACCCCGCCAGCACCGCACAGATCTTCTTCAACGACCCATGCTTCTATATCTACACGTCCGGCACCACCGGCCTGCCCAAGGCCGGCATCATGAAGCACGGGCGCTGGACCAAGACCGCCGTGAGTTTCGGCAGCATCGCCCTGGACATGGGCCCGCAAGACGTCCTCTATTGCACATTGCCGCTCTACCACGCCACCGGCCTGTGCGTGTGCTGGGGTTCGGCGATTATCGGCGCGTCGGGTTTTGCCATTCGCCGCAAGTTCAGCGCCAGTCAATTCTGGGATGACGCGCGCAAGTTCAAGGCCACCACCCTCGGTTACGTGGGCGAGTTGTGCCGCTACCTGCTCGACCAGCCACCCAGCGGGCTCGATCGTGATAACCAGGTCACCAAGATGGTCGGCAACGGCCTGCGCCCCGGCGTGTGGGCGCAGTTCAAGGCGCGCTACGGCGTGGAGCATATCTGCGAGCTGTACGCGGCCAGCGACGGCAACATCGGTTTTACCAACGTGCTGAATTTCGACAACACCATCGGCTTCTGCCTGCAACACTGGGCGCTGGTGGACTACGCCCACGACAGCGGTGAGCCGATCCGGGGCGCCGATGGCTTCATGCGCAAGGTGCAAACCGGCGGGCAAGGCCTGTTGCTGGCGCGGATCGATGATAAATCGCCGTTCGACGGCTACACCGACCCGGAAAAGAACCGCAAGGTGATCCTCACCGACGTGTTTGAAAAGGGCGACCGCTACTTCAACACCGGCGATTTGTTGCGCAGCATCGGCTTCGGCCATGCGCAATTTGTCGATCGCCTGGGCGACACCTATCGCTGGAAAGGCGAAAACGTCTCCACCACCGAGGTCGAGAACGTCCTGCTGCAGCACCCACAGATCGCCGAGGTAGTGGCCTATGGGGTCGAAATCGAAAACACCAATGGCCGCGCGGGCATGGTCGCCATCACCCCGAGCGAATCCCTGGCCTCACTGGACATGCGCGAGCTGCTGCAATTTGCCCATGGCCAACTGCCGCACTATGCGGTGCCACTGTTCTTGCGGATCAAGGTGAAGATGGAAACCACCGGCACCTTCAAGTATCAGAAAGTGCGGCTCAAGGAGGAGGCGTTCGACCCGGACAAGGCGGGCAATGACCCGGTGTACGCGTGGCTGCCGGGGTCCGACTGCTACGTGCCGGTGACCGGGCATTTACTCGCGCAGATCCAGGGTGGGCAGTTCCGCTATTGATTCTGCCTATGGGCGCTTTTGACAAAAAAGCCATGACAGCTGGGAACTCCGTCGCGACACTGGCGCCTATTCAGTACCAGACACGGAGTTCCCACATGTCAGACCACGCCAAACAAATGACCGAAGACGAAGCCGCCGAATTTGCCGAGCAAGTCTTCGACGTGGCCCGCAAGGGCGATGCCGCCATGCTCGCCGCGCTGCTGGCCAAGGGCTTGCCGGCAAATTTTCGTAACCACAACGGCGACACCTTGCTGATGCTGTCCGCGTACCACGGCCACGCCGAGGCGGTCAAAGTACTGCTGGAATTCAAGGCCGACCCGCTGATCGCGAATGACAAGAACCAGTTGCCGATTGCCGGTGCGGCGTTCAAGGGCAATCTGCCGGTGGTCAAGGCGCTGATCGAAGGCGGCACGCCCGTCGAAGCGGCATCCTCCGATGGCCGCACCGCGCTGATGATGGCGGCGATGTTCAATCGCGTGGAAATGGTCGACTACCTGCTCAGCCAGGGCGCCAACCCCAAGACCACCGACGCCCAAGGCGCCACGGCACTGGCAGCGGCGCAGACCATGGGGGCCACGGATACGGCGGCGCAGTTGCAAAAACTGGTGTAGGCTGTGCGCCCTCGAAAACCAGCCCGCTACAGGATCACCCCATGAAAACCGCCCTCGTCGAACTCATCAGCAAAATCAGCGCCGGGGTCATGGGCGCAGACGAGGTGGCACGCATCGCCGATGAAGCGGCCCAGGCCTACGCCGACCCGGTGGCCTTCCTGGCGGCCAACCCGGACATCAACTATGACGACACCTTCCCGATCCCGTTGGGCGAGTGGGTGGTGGTTGGCAGCCTGCCGGACACGGTGCTGTTCCAGGCCGATACCTATGGCGACCTGTTTGCGCAGATCGTCGCCTCGTTCGGCCCGGGTGTGGCGTTCAACCTCAAGCCCAAGCAGTTGGCCAAGACCGAGGACCTGACCGCGCTCAATCGTATCCAGATCCAGATGAGCGCCCTGAGCCCGGAAGATGGCGGCTATGTGCTGCTGGATTTCAGCCAATTGCTCGATGATGAAATCCAGGCCGTGCTGGTCTACGGCAATGACCTGCCGCGCGTGCTCGAGTTGTGCGCTGAAGTCGGCATCAAGGCCGAGCCGTCCCTGGAAGCGTTGAAAGTCGCCGTACACGTCTGAAATAAAACGGAACCCCGGCCAGGGCTGACTATCCTACAAGTGCATGCCCTCACTTAGGAGCGACACCATGGGTTCCACTTTCAACGGCCTGATCGGGCTGATCATCCTGGCGCTGGATATCTGGGCGATCATCAACGTGTTCAAAAGCGGCGCGAGCACCGGGGCCAAGGTGCTCTGGATCCTGCTGATCCTGTTGTTGCCGGTACTGGGCCTGATCATCTGGGCAATCGCCGGGCCGCGCGGCAACGTGCGGATCTAAGCGCCTCACTCCCTTTGGAGTGGGCACGATAAAGGTGGGAGCGGGCTTGCCCGCGAAAGCGGTGGGTCAGTCGCTGAAGAGGTGACTGATCTGGCGCCTTCGCGGGCAAGCCCGCTCCCACATTTGGGATGTATTTCAAGGTTGGAGCCGGGTTGTGTCGCCTGCTCAAATGCCGGTGCAGCACCCCGAATCCCAGCCCGAACAGCGATCAAAACTGTGGGAGCGGGCTTGCTCGCGAAAGCGGTGGGTCAGTCGCTGGAGGAGGTGACTGATCTGGCGCCTTCGCGGGCAAGCCCGCTCCCACATTTGGGATGTATTTCAAGATTGGAACCGAGCTGTACCGTCCGCTCAACTGCCGGTGCAGCACCCCGAATCCCAAGCCCGAACAGCGATCAAGCCTGTGGGAGCGGGCTTACTCGCGAAAGCGGTGGGTCAGTCGCTGCAGAGGGTGGCTGATCTGGCGCCTTCGCGAGCAAGCCCGCTCCCACATTTGGGGTGTATTTCAAGGTTGGAACCGGGTAAGTACCGCCCGCTCATATGCCGCAGCACCCCGAATCCCAAGCCCGAACAGCGATCAAAACTGTGGGAGCGGGCTTGCTCGCGAAAGCGGTGGGTCAGTCGCTGGAGGAGGTGACTGATCTGGCGCCTTCGCGAGCAAGCCCGCTCCCACATTTGGGATGTATTTCAAGGTTGGATCCGAGTTGTGCCGTCCGCTCAAATGCCGCAGCACCCCGAATCCCAGCCCAAACAGCGATCAAAACTGTGGGAGCGGGCTTGCCCGCGAAAGCGGTGGGTCAGTCGCTGCAGAGGGTGATTGATCTGGCGCCTTCGCGAGCAAGCCCGCACATTTATGTTTCGAAATATTCTGCGCACACAATTTTCACATCCCATCCAAGACAATTCGCCCGCTCAAACCTCCCGGCCAAAGGCTCTATCTCAACTGCCATTAAAGGCGGGGCAGGGGTGCACTTTCAGTAATTAATAGCCTTGCCGGCTTTGATCGGGCACCATTTGCGCCACCGCGTTAACCGCCTACCCCAGCCAGCCTGGGCGAGGGACGGACGCCACTGCATTATTTCGCAACTTAAACTTCCAATGGGTCCTGAAACGACATGGCAAACCCGGACGCCCTGAGTCAGCAGCGAGCTTCTAATCGCCTGCTGCAACCGACCGTCAAATCCCATCTGGCTTACACGCTGCTCTGCGCATTGGTCATGATGGTGATGTTCTCGCTGCTGCGCCTGGCGCTGCTGGTGTACAACCGCGAGATGATCCTCGACACCCCGGCCTCGACCTTCCTCGAAGCCTTCGCCAACGGCCTGCGTCTGGACCTGCGCCTGGTGGTGTACCTGATCATCCCATTGCTGCTGGCGCTGTTCAGCGTACGGGCGATGGCGGCGCGTGGGTTCTTCCGTTTCTGGCTGACTGTAGCGTCCAGCATCGCGCTGTTCCTGGGCCTGATGGAAATGGACTTCTACCGCGAGTTCCACCAGCGCCTCAACGGCCTGGTCTTCCAGTATGTGAAGGAAGACCCGAAAACCGTGATGAGCATGCTCTGGTACGGTTTCCCGGTGGTGCGCTACCTGCTGGCATGGGCCGTGGGCACGTTGATCCTGAGCATCGCGTTCAAGGGCGCCGACCGTGCCACTCGCCCGCGCGGCCCGTTCAGCGGTGGCAGCATTGGCACGCGCCAGGTCGCACCGTGGTACAGCCGCATCGCGGTGTTCGTGGTCTGCCTGCTGATCGCCGTGGTCGCCGCACGTGGCACCCTGCGCCAGGGCCCGCCGCTGCGTTGGGGTGATGTCTACACCACCGAATCGAACTTCGCCAACCAACTGGGCCTCAATGGCACCTTGTCGCTGATCGCGGCTGCGAAGTCGCGCTTCTCCGAAGACCGCTCGAACATCTGGAAGGCGACCCTGGATCAGCCACTGGCGACCCAGACCGTGCGTGACATGCTGGTGTTGCCGCAGGAAAAACTGGTGGATGCCGACATCGCCGCCGTGCGCCGTGACTACACGCCACCGGCCGAGAAGACCCTGCCGATCAAGAACGTGGTCGTGATCCTGATGGAAAGCTTCGCCGGTCACTCGGTCGGCGCGCTGGGGCGTCCGGGCAACATCACGCCGTACTTCGACAAACTGTCCAAGGAAGGCCTGCTGTTCGACCGCTTCTTCTCCAACGGCACCCACACCCATCAGGGCATGTTCGCCACCATGGCGTGCTTCCCGAACCTGCCGGGCTTCGAATACCTGATGCAGACCCCGGAAGGCAGCCACAAGCTGTCGGGCCTGCCGCAGTTGCTCAGTGCGCGCAAGTTTGACGACGTGTATGTCTACAACGGCGACTTCGCCTGGGACAATCAGTCGGGTTTCTTCAGCAACCAGGGCATGACCAACTTCATCGGCCGCAATGACTTCGTCAACCCGGTGTTCTCCGACCCCACCTGGGGCGTGTCCGACCAGGACATGTTCAACCGTGGCCTGGAAGAGTTGAAAGCCCGCGAAGGCGGCAAGCCGTTCTACGCGCTGCTGCAAACCCTGTCCAACCACACCCCGTACGCATTGCCGACGCCGTTGCCGGTCGAGAAAGTCACTGACCGTGGCAGCCTCAACGAGCATTTGACGGCCATGCGTTACTCCGACTGGGCCCTGGGCCAGTTCTTCGAAAAGGCCCGCAAGGAGCCGTACTTCAAGGAAACCCTGTTCGTGATCGTCGGTGACCACGGTTTCGGCAACGAACAGCAAATCACCGAGATGGACCTGGGCCGCTTCAACGTGCCGATGCTGATGATTGCACCCGGCATGCAAGAGAAGTTCGGCGAGCGTGACCACACCGTGGGCACCCAGATCGACATCGTGCCGACCATCATGGGCCGTCTCGGTGGCGACACCCTGCACCAGTGCTGGGGCCGTGACCTGCTCAACCTGCCGGAAGGCGACAAGGGCTTCGGCGTGATCAAACCGTCCGGCAGCGACCAGACGGTAGCCTTGGTCACCGCCGACCGGATCCTGGTATTGCCCAAGGAAATGCCGCCGAAACTGTGGGAATACGAACTCGGCGCCAACCCAACCGGCAAAGTGATCCCTGAATCGCCGGACGAGGCTGCACTCAAGCAGCGACTCGAGTCGTTCCTGCAAACCGCCACCAAGAGCCTGCTGGATAACACCGCCGGCGTGGTGAATGGTAAGCCGGACTAACTAACCGGCAATAAAAAAGAGGCCTTTTTCAAGGCCTCTTTTTTTTGCATCTTTTTTAATACCGGGTGGCGGTTATATCCGACCCAGCAGCAACAGCACCAACAGCACCACCAGCACTACACCGAGGATACCCGACGGTCCGTAACCCCAGTTACGCGAGTGAGGGAACACTGGCAGACCGCCGACCAGCAACAGGATCAGGATAATGATCAGAATGAGGCTCATAGTTTTTTTCCTTATAGGCCTTCTGAAAAGACCGGTTATTTAACGAGAGGCCCGTCATTTAAATTCGGACGCCTTAACAACTCCGACTGCACCACGACAGAGAAAATTCCGTGTTTTTTTAAAGCATTTCGCACACCGGCTTATTTCTTTTAATGCGTTCGCAACTGCAGCTCATTAGTTGAAAAAGATTGAACTTAGGCTATACGCCGGCATCCGACCCGGCCTGCGGTTTGCCTGGGGCATTCATCAATCTGATGGTGCGTGGGTGCAGGAAAAACCTTCGCTACACTGCCGGTCACTTCTTCTGTGAACCACAAGGCTACTTCCTATGCAAAATCGCATGATGATCACTGGCGCCGGGTCCGGCCTGGGTCGTGAAATCGCTCTGCGCTGGGCCCGTGAGGGTTGGCAGTTGGCCTTGTCGGACGTCAGTGAGCCGGGCTTGCAGGAAACCCTCAGGCTGGTGCGAGAGGCCGGTGGCGAGGGTTTTATCCAGCGCTGCGACGTGCGCGACTACAGCCAGCTCACCGCGTTTGCCCAGGCCTGCGAGGTGAAGCTGGGCGGCATTGATGTGATCGTCAACAATGCGGGCGTGGCCTCGGGTGGGTTCTTCGCCGAGCTGTCGCTGGAGGATTGGGATTGGCAGATCGCGATCAACCTGATGGGGGTGGTCAAGGGCTGCAAGGCGTTTCTGCCGCTGCTGGAAAAGAGCAAGGGCCGCATTATCAACATCGCGTCGATGGCGGCGTTGATGCAGGGCCCGGCCATGAGCAACTACAACGTGGCCAAGGCCGGTGTGGTGGCCTTGTCGGAGAGCCTGCTGGTGGAGCTCAAGCAGCAAGAGGTCGGGGTGCACGTGGTGTGCCCGTCGTTCTTCCAGACCAACCTGTTGGATTCGTTCCGCGGACCGACCCCGGCAATGAAGGCGCAGGTGGGCAAGTTGCTCGAGAGTTCGCCGATCTCGGCAGCGGACATTGCCGACTACATCTACCAGCGGGTGGCGGCGGGCGAGTTCATGATCCTGCCCCATGAGCAGGGGCGGATGGCGTGGGCGTTGAAGCAGAAGAATCCGCAGTTGCTGTACGACGAGATGACAGTGATGGCCGACAAGATGCGCGCCAAGGCCCAGGGTCAAAGCGCCAAGGCTTGAACCCAGGCTGGCCGGTGAGGGTGCTGTCGAAGGCAATATTTCGTCAGGTCTGTCAGGCAAATTACCAACGTTTGTAGGTGCTGGCTGATTTGTTTGCAAGCCATTGATGGCGCCCATCCATGCGCGCATGGTCAAGGTCCTGAGACTCAAAAAGGACAACGACCATGCTGGTATTAAGCCGTACTGTCGGCGAAATCATCTCCATTGGCGACACCATCGCCGTGCACATCCTCGAGGTGAACGGTAACCAGGTGAAATTCGGGGTAGAGGCACCGACCGGGGTGCATGTTCATCGTGCCGAGGTCTATCAGAAAATCCTCGAGCGCCAAGGCGCTGCCACCCATCCGGTGCTGGTGCCCAATCCCTGAATAACCTCGGTCAGTCGAACAGATGCTTGGGCACATCGTGCTTGAGCATCAACTGGCACTGCTCGCTTTCCGGGTCGAACACGATCAATGCCTGGCCCTTGGTCAGCGCCTGGCGCACGCGCAATACACGGGTTTCCAGTGGCGTGTCGTCGCCATTGTCGGTGCCGTCACGGGTGACGAAATCTTCGATGAGGCGGGTCAGGGTGTCGACTTCAAGCGCGTCGTAGGGAATCAGCATACAAGCCTCACATAGAGAATCCCGGCGATGCTACTGCGCCGGGACTCCAGTTGCCAGTATTCAGGACTTGTTGCCCACCAGGCTGTCCACCGACGGCACGCGTGTATCGCTCTCCATCTGTGTTTCATGCTCGATCTGGTGACTGAACCGATCCAGTGAACCCTGGGCCGGCTGGGCGTCGCTGGCGAACACGGGCGGGCTGAGGATGTAAGAGCTCAACAGCCGGCTCAGGGCGGCGAGGCTGTCGATATGCGTGCGCTCGTAGCCATGGGTTGCATCGCAACCAAACGCCAGCAGCGCGGTGCGGATGTCGTGGCCGGCGGTCACGGCCGAGTGAGCATCACTGAAGTAGTAGCGGAACAGGTCGCGGCGCACCGGCAGTTCGTTGTCGGTTGCCAGTCGCAACAGGTGCCGCGACAGGTGATAGTCATACGGCCCGCCGGAATCCTGCATCGCCACGCTCACGGCATGCTCGCTGGAATGCTGGCCGGGGGCGACCGGGGCGATATCGATGCCGACAAACTCGCTCACGTCCCAGGGCAGGGCAGCCGCGGCGCCGCTGCCGGTTTCCTCGGTGATAGTGAACAGCGGATGGCAGTCGATCAGCAACGGCTCGCCGCTGTCGACGATGGCCTTGAGGGCCGCGAGCAGGGCGGCGACGCCGGCCTTGTCGTCCAGGTGACGCGCGCTGATATGCCCGCTCTCGGTGAACTCCGGCAGCGGGTCGAACGCCACATAGTCGCCAATGCTGATGCCCAGGGAATCGCAGTCGGCACGGGTCGCGCAGTAGGCGTCCAGGCGCAATTCAACGTGGTCCCAGCTCACTGGCATTTCATCCACGGCGGTGTTGAACGCATGCCCCGAGGCCATCAACGGCAGCACGCTGCCACGGATCACGCCGTTGTCGGTGAACAGGCTGACGCGGCTGCCTTCGGCAAAGCGGCTCGACCAGCAACCTACCGGCGCCAGGGTCAGGCGACCGTTGTCCTTGATCGCGCGCACGGCGGCGCCGATGGTGTCCAGGTGGGCGGAGACGGCGCGGTCTGGGCTGTTTTTCTGGCCTTTGAGGGTGGCGCGAATGGTGCCGCGCCGGGTCATTTCAAACGGAATGCCGAGCTCTTCCAGGCGCTCGGCGACGTAGCGCACGATGGTGTCGGTAAACCCGGTCGGGCTGGGAATGGCGAGCATTTCCAGCAAGACTTTTTGCAGGTAATTGAGGTCCGGTTCGGGGATGGTTCGAGTCATGAAAACTCCTCGTGAGGTGAGCGCGCTGTTGGAGCGAGCGGGCTTACTGTGGCAAGTGGGACCTGTTGTGGTAAGCAGGCGATGGGTGGCACTTATTGTTCGTGGCGAGCGGGCTGGTTGTGGTGACCGGGTTAATTGTGGTGAGCGGGCTTGTCCCGCGTTGGGCTGCGAAGCGGCCCCAAAACCTGCCAATCAGCTCTTGCTGGAAAAACGCGGCGCCTGGATGGGGGCTGCTTCGCAGCCCAACGCGGGGCAAGCCCGCTCGCCACAACAGCCCTGCTTGCCAAAACAGTTCTGCCTGTCATGACAGCCCTGCCTGCCACAACAGTTCTGCCTGTGATGACAGCCCTGCCTGCCACAACAGTTCTGCCTGTGATGACAGCCCTGCCTGCCACAACAGTTCTGCCTGCCACGGCAGCCCTGCTTGCCAAAACAGCGCTGCCTGCCAGACAAAGTCCGCTTGCCACCACGCACATGCTCACCACAACAGCCCGGCTCTCCACTGGGTTATTGAGCGTTCGGCTGGCTATGGGGAAACAACAAGTCCACAAACTTCTCCGCCGTCGGCTGCGGCTCATGGTTGGCCAGGCCGGCCCGTTCGTTGGCTTCGATAAATACATAGTCCGGTTGGTCGGCGGCGGGCACCATCAGGTCCAGGCCCACCATGGGGATGTCCAGGGCGCGGGCGGCGCGCACGGCGGCGTCGACCAGCGTGGGGTGCAGGATGGCGGTGACGTCTTCCAGGCAGCCGCCGGTGTGCAGGTTGGCGGTGCGGCGCACGGCCAGGGTCTGGCCCCGGGGTAGAATGCTGCTGTAGTCGTAGCCGGCCGCCTGCAGGGTGCGTTCGGTCTCGGCATCCACGGGGATTTTGCTTTCGCCGTCGGTGGCCGCCTGGCGCCGCCGACTCTGGGCTTCGATCAATGCCCCGATGGAATGCTGGCCGTCGCCGGTGACTTCGGCAGGGCGGCGGATCGCGGCGGCGACCACCTCGAAGCCGATCACCAGGATGCGCAGGTCGAGGCCCTGGTGGAAACTTTCGAGCAACACGCGGCTGTCGAACTGGCGCGCCGCTTCGATGGCCTGCTGCACCTCTTCAATGGTCTGCAGATCCACCGCGACGCCTTGGCCTTGCTCACCATCCAGCGGCTTGACCACGATGCGCTGGTGTTCGTCGAGGAACTCCAGGTTGTCATCGGCGCTGCCCGCAAGTTGCTGCGATGGCAGTTTCAATCCGGCAGCTTTCAACACCTTGTGGGTCAGGCTTTTGTCCTGGCACAGGGTCATGCTGATCGCGCTGGTCAGGTCGCTCAGCGACTCGCGGCAACGCACGCGGCGCCCGCCATGGCTCAGGGTGAACAGGCCGGCATCGGCGTCATCCACCTGCACATCGATGCCGCGCCGGTGCGCCTCTTCGACGATGATCCGCGCGTAGGGGTTGAACCCCGCCTGCGGACCCGGGCCGAGGAACAACGGCTGGTTGATGCCGTTCTTGCGCTTGATCGCAAAGGTGGTCAGCGCGCGAAAGCCGAGCTTGGCGTAGAGGTTCTTGGCCTGGCGGTTATCGTGCAGCACCGACAGGTCGAGGTAACTCAAGCCACGGCTCATGAAGTGCTCGACCAGGTGGCGCACCAATACTTCGCCGACGCCAGGACGCGTACAGTGCGGATCCACCGCCAGGCACCAGAGGCTGCAGCCGTTTTCCGGGTCGTGGAAGGCTTTCTGGTGATTGAGGCCCATCACGCTGCCGATCACCGCGCCGCTGTCTTCATCCTCGGCCAGCCAATACACCGGGCCACCTTGATGGCGCGGGGTCAGGCGCTCAGCGTCGACCGGCAACATGCCCCGCCCTTGATAGAGCTGGTTGACTGCCGCCCAGTCTGCCTCGGTCTGCACCCGGCGAATGCGGAAACCACGAAACACCCGGGTGGCCGGACGATAGTCGCTGAACCACAGGCGCAGGGTGTCGGAGGGGTCGAGAAACAACTGCTGCGGATCGATCCCGAGGATCTGCTGCGGCGCCGCCACGTACAGGGCGATGTCGCGTTCACCGGGCTGCTCGTTGAGCAGTTCCTCGGCCAGGCTCGCGGGGTCGGGAAAGGTATGGCCGATCAACAGCCGGCCCCAGCCGCAGTGCACGGCAATCGGCTCGGCGGCCAGCGGGCTGCCATCTTCGGCCAGTCGGGCTTGCAGGCGCTCGTAGGTTGGCGCCTGGCCCTTGAGCAAGCGTTGGCTGTAAGCCGCTGCATGGGGTTTCATCAATCAGATTCCTTGTTCGCTGAGCCACAGGTTCAGCGCCGCCAGTTGCCACAGCTTGGAGCCGCGCAGCGGGGTCAGTTGGCCTTGCGGATCGGTCAGCAGGCGGTCAAGCATGGCCGGATTGAACAGGCCACGGTCCTGGCTCGGGTCGAGCAGCAGCTCGCGCACCCAGTTGAGGGTGTCGCCTTGCAAATGCTTGAGGCCGGGGACCGGGAAGTAACCTTTCTTGCGGTCGATGACTTCGCTCGGGATCACTCGGCGCGCCGCTTCCTTCAACACTTGCTTGCCGCCGTCGGGCAGCTTGAATTTGCCGGGCACGCGGGCCGACAGTTCCACCAGGCGGTAGTCGAGGAACGGCGTACGCGCTTCCAGGCCCCAAGCCATGGTCATGTTGTCGACGCGTTTGACCGGGTCGTCCACCAGCATCACGGTGCTGTCCAGGCGCAACGCCTTGTCCACGGCCGCATCGGCACCGGGCATGGCGAAATGTTCGCGCACGAAGTCACCGGCGGCGTCGTTGGCGGTCAGCCATTTCGGCGCGACGGTGGCGGCGTAGTCGTCGTAGCTGCGGTCAAAGAATGCTTCGCGGTAGGCCGCATACGGATCGCTGGCGCCGTCGACCTGCGGGTACCAGTGGTAACCCGCGAACAGTTCGTCGGCACCCTGGCCGCTCTGCACCACCTTGCAATGCTTGGCCACTTCCCGCGACAGCAGGTAGAAGGCGATGCAGTCGTGGCTGACCATCGGCTCGCTCATGGCGCGGAAGGCCGCCGGCAATTGCTCGATGATCTCGCTTTCGGCGATGCGCAACTGATGGTGGCGCGTGCCGTAGTGCTTGGCGATCAGGTCCGAGTACTGGAATTCGTCGCCACGCTCGCCGCCGGCGTCTTCAAACCCGATGGAGAAGGTCGACAGGTCCTGCACGCCCACTTCACGCAGCAGGCCGACGAGCATGCTCGAGTCGACGCCGCCGGACAGCAGCACACCGACATCCACGGCGGCGCGTTGACGAATCGCCACGGCTTCGCGAGTGCTGTCGAGCACGCGGTCGGTCCAGTCTTCGAGGGTGAGGTTGCGCTCATCCTCGTGCGGGCCGTAGGGCAGGGTCCACCAGGTTTTCTGCTCGGTGGTGCCGTCGGCGTCGATGCGCATCCAGCTGGCCGGCGGCAGTTTTTCGATACCTGCCAGCAAGGTGCGCGGTGCAGGCACCACGGCGTGGAAGTTCAGGTAATGGTTGAGCGCCACCGGATCGAGGATCGGGTTGATATCGCCGCCCTTGAGCAGTGCAGGCAAGGCCGAGGCAAAGCGCAAACGCTGGCCGGTGCGCGACAGGTACAGCGGCTTGACGCCGAGACGGTCGCGGGCAATGAACAGGCGCTGGGCATCACGCTCCCAGATGGCGAATGCAAACATGCCATTGAGCTTGGGCAGCAGGGCTTCGCCCCAGGCGTGATAGCCCTTGAGCAGCACTTCGGTGTCGCCACCGGAATAGAAGGCGTAGCCGAGGGCTTCAAGCTCCTGGCGCAATTCCGGGAAGTTATAGATCGCACCGTTGAACGCCAGGGACAGGCCCAGTTGGGCGTCGACCATCGGTTGGGCGGAGCCGTCCGACAGGTCCATGATTTTCAGGCGTCGATGGCCCAGGGCAATCGGCCCTTGGGCATGGAAGCCCCACGCGTCAGGTCCGCGTGGCGCCAAGTGATGGGTGATTCGTTCCACCGCTGCCAGGTCGGCAGGTTGGTGATCGAAACGTAATTCTCCAGCTAATCCGCACATAGAGTCCTTACCGGTTTTTCCGTTGGGGAGGGATAGAAATGCACGCGCCAATACAGCGGGTACCTAGGGACTGACCCCACGCCCATGTGCGGAGTTTTAGATCAATAAGTTATATGGCAAACGGCCGCCCCTGCCTGCGGAGTGCCTCCCGGCCCGCGTGGCGTGGGCCAACGTGGCGGTAACCAGATCAGGCTCAGGTACAAAAACCAGGGCGCTCCAGTGCTTGAGCGCGCAACTATTTGAACCCTTTGGCGAGAAGGGTGGGCTTATCGTGTTGCGTCATTGTTCAACGCATTCAAGGAACGTTGTTAATGACGCAAACAGTTGATTTGAGCCAGGCCGTCGCGCCTGTGACTCAGGACGAAACGATGGCTGCGCTGCTGGAATCACCGGCGACCTGGACAAGGCGCAAGTGCTGTATGAGCAACTGCCGGCCTGGTTGGTCAAGGCTGATGCCTATGTGCTGCACGGCATCGGGCAGCGTGATGCCCTGGATGACGCCACCTAGCCTATCGATCAGATCAGTGACGACCGGCAACGGGCGGAGTCCGCCGAGCTTGAACGCCTGACCCAGGAGGCGTTGAGGCTGGATGACCTGGGTGGCTGTGCATTGCCAACGGTGCACTGAGCCTGCGCTCAGCGCGGATTTTTCACGGCGTTGCTGCGAATCAAGGCCCGCACCGCAAAGCGGTTCGGGTGGCAGGCCTCGGCCACACTGCGCGGCAGGGGCAGCGGCTCGTTGTCCAGCCAGGCTGCCAGTAGCTCGCCGGACAGCGGCGCGGTGATCAGGCCCCGCGAGCCGTGGCCGCTGTTGACGTACAGGCCGTCCAGCCACGGGCAGGCGGCCTGCGGGGCGTGGCGGGCGTCCTTGCGCAGCGCATCGTAGGCCAGGTCGAAGGCCTCGGGGTCGGCGAGCGGGCCGACAATCGGCAGGTAATCCGGGCTGGTGCAGCGAAATGCAGCGCGGCCTTCCAGGGCATCCGGGGCGAGGCTGGCCACCTGCAGGCGTCGGGCCAGGTCCGGGGAGATTTCCTCCAGCAGCTCGAGGTTGCCGGCATGCTCGGCAGCAGTGGGGGCGAGGTCATCGCTGTGGAAATCGAAGCTGGCCCCCAGTGTGTGTTCACCCAGGCGTGGCGGCGCCACATAACCTTCGGCGCACACCACCGTGGCCAAGGCCTGGCTGTCGGCGGTCTGGGGCAACCGGGTGATTTGCCCGCGAATACGCTTGAGGGGCAACGCGGCGCTGGCAGCAAAACGCTTGACCTCGGCGGCACCGGCCAGCACCACCACCGGGGCACTGGCGAGCAACTGCTCACCGTCCCAGGCCTGCCAATGGTCGTCGACTTTGCGCAGCTCCAGCACCTCGTGATGGGCCAGCACGTTGATCCCGGAGTGGCTTGCCTGCCACTGGCAGAGAGCGGGCGGGTGCACCCAGCCACCTTCGGGGAAAAACAGCCCGCCATGCTCCAGGCCAACCCCGGCGCGCACCTGGGCTTGATCCCGGTCCAGCAGGTGCAGCAAGTCCGGAGCGAACGCCGCGGCCAGTTGCGCCTGGCGTTCGGCCTCCTTGGCATTGAAGGCCAGTTGCAGCACGCCGCAGCCATCCCAGTCCACCCTCCTGTGCAGGTGTTCCAGCAGGCGCCGGGTATGCCCGAAGCCGCTGACAATCATCTGCGACAAGGCGGTGCCGTGGGCCGACAGCTTGAGGTACAGCACCCCTTGCGGATTGCCGGAGGCCTCCTGCGCCAGGGCCTCATTCCGCTCCAGCAGGCTGACCCGCCAACCGCGTGCGGCCAGGCTGGCGGCGCTGGCGCAACCGGCCAGGCCACCGCCGATCACCAGGGCGTGGCGCTCGCCATGGAGCGCGGGAGGGCGCGCGAACCAGGGTTTGACCGCAGCCGGCGCGGGCGTCTCGGCGGGCCAGCCGAGAAACTCACCGCGCAGGATTTCCCATTTATGACCAATGCCCGGCGTGCGCTTCATCTTGAAACCGGCGGCGTTGATCAGGCGCCGTACCCAGCCGGTGCTGGTGAAGGTGCTGATGGTCGAGCCGGGGGCTGCCAGGCGTGCCAGTTCGGCGAACAGCTCGGCGGTCCACATCTCGGGGTTTTTCGCCGGAGCGAAGCCGTCCAGGAACCACGCGTCGACCTGGGCGTCCAGTTGCGGCAATTGCTCCATGACATCGCCGATCAGCAGGGTCAGGGTCACCCGGCCGTTATCCAGCACCAGCTGCTGGAAGCCTGGATGGATGGCGATGTACTGGGCCAGCAGTTGCTCGGCGAAGGGCTGCAGTGGCGGCCAGAGGGCGAGGGCGCGCTGCAGGTCGGCGTGGCTCAGCGGGTACTTTTCCACGCTGACAAAATGCAGGCGCGCACCGGCCACGGCGTGCTGTTCGAACAACTGCCAGGCGCAGAGAAAATTCAAGCCGGTGCCGAAGCCGGTCTCGCCAATCACCAGCCGCCCGCCCACCGGCAGCGCCGCAAAGCGTTCCTGCAAGCGGTTCTGCTCGAGGAACACATAGCGGGTTTCTTCAAGGCCGGACTTATCGGAGAAGTACACGTCGTCAAACACCCGTGAGTGCGGGCGACCTTGGTCATCCCAGTCGAGCTGGGCGTTGGGCAATACGGGGGTCATGGGCGGCTCATCATCAACGAAGCAGGCAACGGCAAGGCGGCCATTCTAGCCGATCAACTACCAACGCATTGATCCATGGCAAGCGGCAGTGGAATTTCCTCCCGCGTGTCGTTGCCCAATCCGCTAGTCTTGCTGAATTCTGGAACGGAGCCGCCCATGTTCGAATCTGCCGAAATTGGTCACGCCATCGACAAAGACACCTACGACGCCGAAGTCCCGGCCCTGCGCGAAGCGTTGCTGGAGGTGCAGTACGAACTGCAGCAGCAAAAGCGTTTCCCGGTGATCATCCTGATCAACGGCATTGAAGGGGCCGGCAAGGGCGAGACGGTCAAACTGCTGAATGAATGGATGGACCCGCGCCTGATCGAGGTGCGCACCTTCGACCAGCAGACCGACGAAGAACTGGCCCGCCCACCGGCCTGGCGCTATTGGCGCCAATTGCCTGCCAAGGGCCGCATGGGCATCTTCTTCGGCAACTGGTACAGCCAGATGCTGCAGGGCCGGGTGCATGGCGAGATCAAGGACGCGCGGCTCGACCAGGCCATCGCCGGGGCCGAGCGCCTGGAGAAAATGCTCTGCGATGAAGGTGCGCTGATCTTCAAGTTCTGGTTCCACCTGTCCAAGAAGCAAATGAAAGCGCGCCTCAAGGCCCTGGCCGACGACCCGTTGCACAGCTGGCGCATCAGCCCGCTGGACTGGCAGCAGTCCGCGACTTACGACAAGTTCGTGCATTTTGGCGAGCGCATCCTGCGCCGCACCAGCCGCGACTACGCGCCGTGGCACGTGATCGAAGGCGTCGATGCGCACTACCGCAGCCTTACCGTGGGCAAGATCCTGCTCGAAAGCCTGCAAAATGCCCTGAAGCAGGCCAAGGGCAAGGCCAGCGGCATGAACCCGGCGCCGCTGCTGGCCTCGGTGGACCAGAAGAGTCTGCTCGACAGCCTCGACATGACGCTGAGCCTGGACAAGGACGATTACGAAGAACAGCTGATTACCGAGCAGGCCCGCTTCTCCGGCCTGATGCGTGACAAGCGCATGCGCAAGCACGCGCTGGTGACCGTATTTGAAGGCAATGACGCGGCGGGCAAGGGCGGCGCGATCCGGCGTGTCGCGGCGGCGCTGGACCCGCGTCAGTACCACATCGTGCCGATTGCCGCGCCGAGCGAGGACGAACGCGCCCAGCCTTACCTGTGGCGGTTCTGGCAGAAGATCCCGGCGCGCGGCATGTTCACTGTGTTCGACCGCTCGTGGTACGGCCGCGTGCTGGTGGAGCGCATCGAAGGCTTCTGCACCCCGGCCGACTGGATGCGTGCCTACGGCGAGATCAATGACTTTGAAGAGCAACTTCGTGATGCGGGGGTGATCGTGGTCAAGTTCTGGCTGGCGATCGACAAGCAAACCCAATTGGAACGCTTCCAGGCCCGCGAAGAAATCCCGTTCAAACGCTTCAAGATCACCGAAGACGACTGGCGCAACCGCGAAAAGTGGGACGACTACCGCGCCGCCGTCGGCGACATGGTCGACCGCACCAGCACCGAGGTCTCGCCCTGGACATTGGTGGAAGCCAATGACAAGCGCTGGGCGCGAGTAAAAGTGCTGCGCACCATCAACCGCGCGCTGGAAGAAGCATTCGAAAAAAGCGACAAGCACGACAAGAAGAAAAAGAAATAAGCGCGAGGCAGCCGGGTTGAGGTGGAGAGCTGGCTTGTGGTGGGCAACCAGCTTTTAGTGGAGAGCTGGTATTTAGTGGAGAGCCCGCTTTTAGTGGAGAGCCCGCTTGTGGTGGACAGTGGAGAGCCCGCTTTTTTGTGGTGAGCGGGCTTGCCCCGCGTTGGGCTGCGCAGCAGCCCCCAAAACCTGCCCACCTCCTCTGACTGAAGCACCGCACTGCCTGGAGCCGGGGCCGCTTCGCGCCCCAACGCAGGGCAAGCCTGCTCAC
>NZ_JANLOH010000025.1:0-31666 GCF_025466155.1 Pseudomonas sp. 13B_2.1_Bac1
TTTCGGAACGTTCTTCGGTGCGAATTGATCTAGTCTTCGTCACCCAGGGAGAGACCGCCATGTTCCGCTACTTCGAGCAACTCAGTTCGCGCATCGCCGCGCCGTTCATGCCGGGCTCATCGCGCGATAGCAAGGTGTGGCAATGCCGTTGCGGGCAATCGCTGTTCTTTCGCAACAGCCAGTGCCTGGCCTGCCAGGCCGTGCTCGGCTACCAGCCGCAGCAAAGCCGCTTGTCCTCCCTGCAACCCGGCCCCGTCGCCGGCACGTGGCTGCAGGATGACAACCTTGACGCCGGCGCCTTCCGCCGCTGCGCCAACCTCGACACGCCCGCTGCCTGCAACTGGCTGATCCCTGCCCACAGCACCGCGCCACTGTGCGTGGCGTGCAGCCTCAACCGCACCATCCCGGACCTTTCTATTGCAGAAAACCGCGAGCGCTGGCGCAAGGTCGAGACCGCCAAGCGCCGACTGGTGGCGCAATTGATCAGCCTCGGCCTGCGCGTGGTGCCCAAGAGTGAGGATGAGGACAACGGCCTGGCCTTCGACTTCGTCGGCATCGACC
Organism: Pseudomonas sp. 13B_2.1_Bac1; assembly: GCF_025466155.1. NCBI lineage: Bacteria > Pseudomonadati > Pseudomonadota > Gammaproteobacteria > Pseudomonadales > Pseudomonadaceae > Pseudomonas > Pseudomonas sp. 13B_2.1_Bac1. The sequence goes on from NZ_JANLOH010000025.1 coordinate 562, forward strand.
TGGAAGGCAATGCGCCGATGACCGGCCATGCCAACGGCCTGATCACCCTCGACATCAAGGAAGCCGACGACGCCCACCGCGAGAAAATCCGCGTGCAGATGCGTGAGCCGTATCGCACCTTGCTTGGCCATTTTCGCCACGAGGTCGGCCATTATTATTGGGATCGGCTGATTGCCAATAGCCACTGGCTGGAGCCTTTTCGCCACCTGTTCGGCGACGAACGCGCCAGTTACGCGGATGCCCTTGACCAGCACTACCAGAACGGCCCGCGCCCCGACTGGCAGCAAACCTGCGTCAGTGCCTACGCCACCATGCATCCCTGGGAAGATTGGGCCGAAACCTGGGCTCACTACCTGCACATGATGGACGCCGTCGACACCGCCCTGGGCTTCGGCATGAGCGCCCGCGAGATGGACCTGGATTACCAGCCATTCCCGCTCTCCACCCTGTATGACCCTGAGCATCCCGGGGGAGTGGCGTTCCTGTCGTTCGTCAACGCCTGGATCGAACTGGCCGGCATGCTCAACGAACTATCGCGCAGCATGGGGCAGCCGGATTTCTATCCCTTCGTGTTACCCCCCGCGGTGATCGCCAAGCTGCACTTCATTCACCTGGTCATCCAGGAAGAGGGCGGCCGCGCCGACGACGCGGTGATCCTGTAGGCGCCGGCAAGCCAGCTCCTACGGGCGGACACAAGTGCTTGAACCATCGAATATTTTTAATCCGGCACCAACGGTTGTAACTTCCGATGAGATCGGTACAATGGCGCGGCTTGCCGAGAGGCAAGCGTCGTTATGGTGACCCCATCGGTCCCCCCGCAACGATTACCCGTGAACCTGGTCAGAGCCGGAAGGCAGCAGCCACAGCGGGAACATTGTGTGCCGGGGTGTGGCTGGTGGGGTTGCCTCCATAACGCTCTTCCGCAACACCCCTCAAAAATCCTGTTCAGTTCCAATCGCCATTGGCGAATCGATGTCTGCTGCGCGCTTTATGGCCGATACAGTGGAAAAGCCTTGAACGTCGGCACCAATTCCTCGCCCATCTTTTGCGTGCTTTCTACCGGGTCATCCGGTGTGGGAATATTCCTGGCGAAGTGAAAGATGATGATCTGATCCGTGGCGCTGTCCTTGTAGTACTTGAAGAAGCTGATTTCAGAGAATTGCCCATCCTTGCGCAGTGACTTGGGGAAGAACAGCATCAGGTACAAGACCCCGGTCCTGTTGTCCGTCGTCAGGATCGCCGGCATGTTCGGGTTTTCCTGCTGGTGGAGTTGCACGGTGCGTTTGCCCAGGTCGAGCGGCTCGAAGCGGTTCTGATCGCGTGGGACGACGGTGAAGTCGAGCATTTCACTCCAGGCATCGACGCTTTCCTGCGGTGGGAAAAACTCCCACAGCCCCGGTTTGCGGAATTTGAGTACAAACGTCTTGCCGGCGAACTGCACCGACTGAGTGTCGGCGATGGAGGGGCGTGACAGGTCGGGGGTCGGCGCGGAGGCGCAGCCGGCCAGCAGGGCTACGAGCGACACGATAAGCAGGGTAGCTTTCATTTCAATCCTTGAATGTTTTCAGGTACGAGCGTCATGCGCCCGTGACAGTAGCCGAATGCGCCGGCAAATACCTCGCTTAACGGTCATTGCACGGTTTAACGGCACCCTGGTGAGGGCCCTTTCACAGGTTTTAATACTTACTCTGGACAACCCAAAACCACCTTGCTAGTTTGCGCCGGCTACTTGTTTCAGATTATGACAAGAGCACGCAATGATATTGAAGTGCTATCACTTCTTTAACTCACAAGGATGTCTGTGATGAAAAGCCTGCAAGGGTTGCCCCGTCTTATCAGTGCTTCGGTAGGTGCTCCCGGTAAAGCCCGTAACTTGCCCGCCGATGTTCAGTGCATCCAGTATCTATTCAACTTGATCATTCCCAAGATGGGCTTTCCACTGGCCGAAAACGGCAAGTGTGACGGCCAGTTGGTGCAGTGCATCAGCCAGTATCAGTTTCGCCACCTTAAATATGCCCACCCCGATGGCGTGATCGACCCCACCGGCCGGACCTTCAACAGTCTGATCGAAGAGGCGGTGAAGGTGCCGGTCAAAGCCTTCCCGACCCTGCGCATCCCCAGCTTCTTGAATGCGTTCGGCAATAACCAGGGCGATGCCGTGCAGGCGACGGTCAATGTGTACCTGGACCGCGTTCGCGCGACGATCGAGGCCGAGCGGCGTAACCGGCAACTGATGATGCAGGCCACGTGCGACGGGGGCATGACGCTCAGCGATACAGACTTCCAGAACGCCGCCACGCAGTTGGGCAACGGTATTTCGGTGAATGTGATCAAGGCTTTCGCGACCATCGAGTCTGGCGGGCGCTTTGGGTTCGGGCCGGCCAAGTTGCCGATCATCGCCTTCGAAGGGCACCACTTTCGCAAGTACACCAAGCATATCTACGACCAGGCGCACCCGCTGCTGTCTTACCGCTACGAGAGAAAAGCCGGGCCGCAGTGGCAGGTCAACAACAAGGACCAGGTCAAGGCCTGGGAAACCATGGCGACCGCCTTCGCCCTCGATCAGGAAGCGGCGTTGATGTCGGCGTCCTGGGGGATGTTTCAGGTCATGGGCTTCAACTTCGGATCGTGCGGTTACAAGACCGTGTTTGAATTCGTCGCGGCATTAAAGGTGAATGCTGGCAACCAACTTAAAGCGTACTTGAGTTTTTGCAGCAAGAGCCCGGCGCTGATGAAGGCAATGAAGGCCAAGGATTTTACCGCCATGGCCTACAACTATAACGGCGAGGACTACGGCAACTATGACGTCCTTATGAAAAAAGCCTACGAAGAATTTGAAAGGAAGAAATAAGATGATCCGTTTTCTTGCTGTTGGCGTGTTGTCATTGTGTGCCGTTGCCCCTGCGTTTGCTGGCACCCCTGCGTTGCATTCGGGCAAGTACGAGGGCCTGATGTTGGCAGTGACGCCTGACCATCAAGTCGAAGGTTTCTACGCCGAGGAACTGGGCGAGGGCGTGACCCGCAGTTGCGCGTTTTACCTGCAAGGCCAGCCCGGCGCACTGACCACCTGGCACGACGAAGCCTACCCCGGCAGCGTGGCCCCGTCGTCCGACGGCGTTACCCTGACTGTGCAGCAGGGCCGCCAGCATCCCGGCTGCATGAACGTGCTGATGCCGGAGATTGCCACCGGCCTGGAGCTGACCCAGACCGCCAGTAAAAACTGGATCGGCCTGGTCACGGTGGCCGCCGACAAGGCGTATTTGCAGAAAACCCCTGGCGCCAAGGCCGCCAAGCGCCCGTATATTGTCAAGGGTGATGTGGTGGGCGTGCTGGCCGTCAAGGATGGCTGGGCCCAGGTCGAGTTCATCAATGCCCAGGACCGTTCGTTCAGCGGCTGGATCAGCCAGGGCCAATACAGCCGTCTCGCGCCGCCGCGCTGAGACCTCCCGAACGCCGCTGCGTGCCTGGCACGCAGCGGCGTTTTTGTGTCCGGGGTTCAGGCCTTGTTGCGGTTGAACAACTTGCGCACCCCGGCGAGCAGCGCCACAACGCCGATCACCAGAAACTTTTTCGCCGCCAGCAGGAAGATGCCGATCTTGGCGAACAAGCCGGCCTTGGCGGCAATCCCGCCGGCTACCAATGCCGCGAGGCCGTAAGTGGCCAGCTTGTCGGTTTTCGGGTTGAAGTCGGTGTAGAGATTGCCGTCGGTGAAGTTGGTGAAGGCCAGGACCTTGGGCATTTCCTGCTTGATCGTGGACAGGTCGGCCATCGCGGCGACGGCGTTGAGTTCCAGCACGCCTTCACGGCCCAGCACACGGATGCTGTAGTTGAGGGTGGTTTGCTCGGCGTCGTCGGCCTTCAGTTCGCGGGCCCAGTACATCTTGTGGGTGGTGTCGTCGTAGCGCGGCGGCTCGGCCCAGCCCAGCAGGTGCAGGCCCGCGTAGCCTTGTTTCTGGCGTTCCTGATTCTCGGCTTCGTCTTCTTCCTGCATTTGCTTGAGCAGGTCGGCGTAGTCGATTTTCGCGGCATCCTCGTCGGAAATGTGCCCGTCTGCCTTGTAGCTGACGATCACGCCCCAGCCGCGCTCCGACAGCGGGCTGACGGCTTTCGGCACGATCATGCCCAGGGTCTTGAAGCCCGGCGGGTTGCCCCAGCCATCGGTCAGCAGGCGCTCGGTGTCGGCCGGGTCGAGGTAGTAGAACTCGTCGTTGAGCTTGAGCGTGGCGATGCCGCTGGGCAGGCTGATGGTGCCGGTCTTCTGCTTGAGTGATGCAAGAAAGTGCTCAGCCGTTTCCGCGGGGGCGCTGGCTTCTACGGGGGCAGGTGGGGCGGCTGCGAAAGCGGGGGCGACAGGCAGGCTCAGGGCGGCCGCCGCCAGTAACAGGCGGAAGTAATTCATGGTAGTCCCTTACATTTTGAATTAATTTCGCGGGAGGATAATACGAAATAGCTGCTACGGGTTAGCCAAACGTCTCGCGCAGCAGCCCGGCGAAGGCGTCCCGTGCCAGGTGCCGCTGGGTGTCCTTATGCCAGAACAGCAGGTTGTCCACGGCCTGCAGTTCCTCGAATCGGTACGACGCCAACTGGTTGGCCTGCTCATAGCGGGCCAGGATGCCTTCGGGCGCGAGTGCCACGCCAATCCCGGCGCTGACGCAGCCGATGATTGTGCCCCAGCTGGCGTAACTGGCGATGGTCGGCTTGAAGTCATGGGGCTTGACCCAGTTTTCGAGTGCCGCGCGGTAGGGGCAGCCGGGTGGCCAGACCAGCAAGGTGCGCCCGGCCAGGTCCTGGGCACTCTGGATGGGGGCGCTGGAGGCACTCGCGATCAGCACCAGGCGCTCGCTGTAGACCACGCTGTGTTCCAGCTTCGCGCGTTTATTGCCCGAGGCCACCAGTGCCACGTCCAGGCGGTGGTGCTGCAGGTCATCGAGCAGTTGGCCCCAGGCACCGGTCACCAGTTCCAGGCTGACCTCCGGGTAGCGTCGATGATATTCCGCCAGCAGTGGCGGCAAGCGGCCGCTGGCGCTGGACTCCACCGCCCCGATCCGCAAGGTCCCACGCGGGATGGCATTCGCGTCCACGGCGCGTTTGGACTCATCCACCAGGGCGAGGATGCGCTCGCAGTAATCGAGGAAGATCTCACCCGCCGCGCTGATCGCCAGCCCACGCCCAGCGCGGATGAACAGCGGGGTGCCCAGCTCGCTCTCCAGTTGCTTGATGCGCGTGGTGATATTGGACGGCACGCAGTGCAATTGCAGGGCGGCCTGGGCCACGCTGCCGGTTTGCGCCACGGCTCGCACCATTTTCAGTTGGGCCAGTTCCATCGCTCAGTTCCAGTGATTTCAGAAGTCAGAAACGGTTAATTGTCCTGCGCCTTGGCCGGGCCAAGACTGACGGCATTCCTTCTCAGTTCCGGACGCCGTCGATGAATACCCCGTCACCCGTAAAGCTTACGCTAGTCATCGCCAGCGTCATCCTCTGTTGGGCCTATTCGCCGATTGGCGTGCACATGGGGCTGCACAGCTACAGCCCCGGCCAGTTGGCGTTGCTGCGGTTCTTGATTGCCTCGGTGTTCATGGGCGCTGTAGCCCTGGTGCTGGGCATCGGCCGGCCGCGCCTGCGGGATGTGCCGTGGTTGCTGGTGCTGGGGTTCTTCGGGGTGTTCCTGCACCACACCAGCCTCAATTATGGGCAGCAATGGGTGACGGCGGCAGCCTCCAGTGTGCTGGCGCAGTCGGCGCCATTGTTCAGCGTGCTGATCGCATTTGTCTGCCTCAAGGAACGGGTCAGCCTGTGGCGTTGGAGCTGCGTCTTGCTGGGATTGCTCGGCGTGCTGGTGGTGATCTGGGGTGATCAGGGCGTGAGCGATATCGACCCGCGAGGCTTGCTGATACTGCTCGCGGCGGTGTCGTGGAGCGTGTATTTCGCCATCCAGAAACACTATGCCCACCGCTACAGCCCGCTGACCATGGCGTGCTACATGGTGTGGGCCGGCACGCTGATGCTCTGCGTGAACCTGCCGGGCCTGCCCGCCGCCGTGGCGCAGGCACCATTGGCGGAAAACCTGGCGGTGCTGGTCCTGGGTATCTTCCCCAGCGCCCTGGCCTACCTGGCCTGGGGCTACGTGTTGAAGCATGTCGAGGTCAGCCGTGCGTCGGTGGCGATGTACCTGATTCCACCGGTCGCCATGGTGATGGCCGCGACGCTGCTGGGCGAGCACATTGCCGTGCAAGTGATGCTCGGCGCGGTGATCGTGCTGGCCAGTGTCGCGGCCATCAGCCTGGAGGGGCGCTGGCGCTCAGTCGTTCAGGCTGAACGCACGCAGGCGGTGGCCGTCGAGGTCCTGGGCGACAAAGGTGTAGCCGAAATCCACGGCGGTCGGTGATTGAATGATCGTCGCGCCACGTTCGACCCACACGTCGTGCAACGCGTCCACGGCGCCGGTGTCGGGCAGCGAGAAGCCCACTTCACCACCGCCGCCGGTCAACTGCGCTGCCGGCGCCACGGTATGACGCGACCACAGCCCGAGTTTCACGCCGTTGCCCAGAATGAACAGGGCAAACGTCGGGTTGAGTTCCACCGGCGGCTGGTCCAGCAGGCGGCTATAGAAGTTGGCGCTGGTGGCCGGGCTGTCGACGTACAGCAGGAAGTAATGAGCGACGGTGTGCATGCTGGCTCCTTGAGGACGGGCGTTTGAGTGGGGCCAGTCTATAAGGCGGTACTGTCAGTTCCTGTCAGGAGTGTGCAGGGGCTGCGCGCCTTCCCCGGTGTACAGCTGGATGATGTCATCGATCTCGCCCGACATCTTCATCCGCAACAGCGTGCGCAGGATGCGCTGCACCGGCACGTCCGGGTCATTGCGCACGGTGCAGCCGAGGTTCTGCTCATCGATCACCGCGACCTTGTGCAGCTTTTGGCCGATCGGCATGCGCTGGTTGAAACGGTCGAGAATCCATTCGTTGATCACCGCGAACTTGAAGCGCCCGGCCACCAGTTTGTGCAGCACCTGTTCTTCGCTGCGCGCATCGTCGCGGGTGAGTTTGCCGCTGGCAAACAGCGGGTCGAGCGTGGCGTAGCGATAGTTGAGCACCGTGCCGATCGATTGCGCCGGCAACTGCTTCACATGGACCGGTTGCGCGGGCACCTGGGTGCTGACCAGCAAATTGCGCTGCACCATCAGCGGGATGCTCCAGGTGTAATCACCGGACAGGTTATCGAACCAGGCCTGGGTGACATAACAGCGCACGTCGATCTCGCCGTGTTCCATGGCCGCCGAGATACGCGCCCGTGCCAGCACGTGGAACTGCGCCGGTCGGCCGACCTGGGTGGCCAGGCTCAACATCAAGTCATACAAAATCCCCTGGGTGGGCCGGCCGTCCTCCAGTTGCACCATGGGCATCGCCCAGCTGTCGGAAACCGAGAAGCGCAGCGGTGCGGGCGCCGCCAGGCTGGCCGAGGCAATCATCCATAAAGCGCCCAGGACTACGCGCATAGACTCTCCGGGTTCAGGCCTTTTCGGGGCCAATCAGCAGAGCTTAGTCAGATTAGACGAGCGTGCCGGATGCAATTTCCCCCTTGCTCCGCTAGCATTACCGGCTCCCGCTTCCCAGTTGCGACGGTTTTCGATGAGTTATCAGGTTCTTGCACGTAAATGGCGTCCGCGCTCGTTCCGCGAAATGGTCGGCCAGACCCATGTGCTCAAGGCTCTGATCAATGCCTTGGACAGCCAACGGCTGCACCACGCCTACCTGTTCACCGGTACTCGCGGGGTGGGCAAGACCACCATTGCGCGCATCATCGCCAAATGCCTGAACTGTGAAACCGGTATCACTTCCACGCCCTGTGGCACGTGTTCGGTGTGCCGGGAAATCGACGAAGGGCGTTTTGTCGACCTGATCGAGATCGACGCCGCGAGCCGCACCAAGGTCGAAGACACCCGCGAGCTCCTCGACAACGTGCAGTACGCGCCGAGCCGTGGTCGCTTCAAGGTCTACCTGATCGACGAAGTGCACATGCTTTCCAGCCACTCTTTCAACGCCCTGTTGAAGACGCTGGAAGAGCCGCCGCCCTACGTCAAGTTCATCCTGGCCACCACCGATCCGCAGAAACTCCCTGCAACGATTCTGTCGCGGTGCCTGCAGTTCTCGCTGAAAAACATGACCCCCGAGCGTGTGGTCGAGCATCTGACCCACGTGCTGGGCGTCGAGAACGTGCCGTTCGAAGACGACGCACTGTGGCTGCTCGGCCGTGCGGCGGACGGTTCGATGCGCGACGCCATGAGCCTCACCGACCAGGCCATTGCCTTTGGTGAAGGCAAGGTCATGGCCGCCGATGTGCGCGCCATGCTCGGTACCCTGGACCACGGCCAGGTGTTCGACGTGCTGCACGCGCTGATCGAAGGCGACGCCAAGGCGTTGCTCGAAGCTGTGCGCCACTTGTCGGAGCAAGGCCCGGACTGGAACGGCGTGCTCTCGGAAATCCTCAATGTGTTGCACCGCGTTGCCATCGCCCAGGCGTTGCCGGAAGGTGTCGACAACGGCCATGGCGACCGCGACCGCGTGTTGGCGCTGGCCCAGGCCTTGCCGGCCGAAGACGTGCAGTTCTACTACCAGATGGGCCTGATCGGGCGCCGCGACCTGCCGCTGGCGCCGGACCCGCGAGGTGGCTTCGAGATGGTCATGCTGCGGATGCTGGCCTTCCGGCCCGCTGACTCGGCGGACGCACCGAGACAGCCGCTAAAGCCAGTGGGGATCAGCCAGGCCACAGTTGATTCCGCCAAACCAGTGGCTGGCGCGGCGGTGGTTGCGCCAGTGGTTGCTGCACCTGTTGCGCCGGCGCCTGAGCCTGCGCCCGTCGCGGCAGCGCCGGTGGTTACGCCGCCTCCGGTGGCCGAGCCCGAGCCTGCGTCTGTTGTCGACCTGCCCTGGAATGATCCGGTAGAGCCTGAAGTCGAGCCCGAACTGCAGCCTGCGGTGGAGCCCGTGCTGGAAACGGCCGGCGAGCAGCCGGAACTGACGCCGATGCCTACGCCGACCCCTGACAGCGTGGTGCCGGATGCGCCGGAGTGGGTCGCCGCGCCGGTGCCGGAACCGACCGTCGCTCAGGTCGAGGCCGCCGTTCCAGGGATCGACCTGGATGACGAGCCGCCGCTGGACGAAGACTACATCGAGCCGGACATGGATTCGGCCTACAGCTACCTGGACGACCTGGCCAGCGAGCACACCGCCGAGCCGGCCCCGGAGCCCGAGGCCGAGCCTGCTGCGGCGCCGGCCACCGGCCTGGCCCTGCAATGGCTGGAGCTGTTCCCGAAGTTGCCGATCTCCGGCATGACCGGCAGTATTGCCGCCAACTGCACCCTGATTTCCATCGAGGGCGACCACTGGCTGTTGCACCTGGACCCGGCCCACAGCGCCCTGTTCAACGCGACCCAGCAACGTCGCCTCAACGATGCCCTGAACCAGTACCATGAGCGCACGCTGACCGTCGCCATCGAGCTGATCAAGCCTGAGCAGGAAACCCCGGCCCAGGCCGCGACCCGCCGGCGCATCAACCGCCAGCGCGAAGCCGAGGACTCGATCCAGGCTGATCCGCTCATCCAGCAAATGATGCAACAGTTCGGCGCCGTCGTTCGCCACGATACAATTGAACCTGTCGAAGCCCCGGTGCCCCAGGCGTCCTGATACCGGGCTACTAAATTGATCCACGTACTTTGAGGTGATTCCCATGATGAAAGGTGGCATGGCCGGCCTGATGAAGCAGGCGCAGCAGATGCAGGAAAAGATGGCCAAGATGCAGGAAGAACTGGCCAACGCCGAAGTCACCGGTAAAGCCGGTGGCGATATGGTCAGCGTGGTGATGACCGGTCGTCACGACATCAAGCGCGTGAGCATCGACCCAAGCGTGTTGCCAGGCGTGGGCGAAGATGACCTGGAAATGCTCGAGGCGCTGTTCGCCGCGGCCGTCAACGACGCCGTGCGCAAGATCGAAGCCAACAGCCAGGACAAAATGTCCGGCGTGACCGCTGGCATGCAATTGCCACCGGGCATGAAGCTGCCGTTCTGATCGGCGAGCTTTAGCTAGACTCCAGTGCCAGGCCTCGTGCCTGGCATTTTTTTTGGGTGTGACGTCGGTTTGCCACGCTGCTGCGATGCACACGCGACGGGGCGATAGACGAAACATCGAACCGCAAGCGCTCTACCATGGTCTGCACCCTATACCGATGAATTCGATAAAGGAGCCCCCTGATGCCTCAAGAACCGATTCTTAACCAGCGCATCGTCCTGGTCTCACGCCCGCAGGGCGCCCCGACCCCGGAAAATTTCCGCCTGGAACGCGTGAACCTGCCGGAGTTGGCAGACGGCCAGGTTCTCCTGAAAACCCTGTACCTGTCCCTCGACCCCTACATGCGTGGCCGCATGAGCGATGCACCGTCCTATGCCGCGCCGGTGGAAATCGACGAGGTGATGACCGGTGGCGCTGTCAGTCGTGTCGAGCAGTCGCGTAATCCGAAATTTGAAGTGGGCGACCTCGTCGTTGGTTCCACCGGCTGGCAGAGCCACAGCATTTCCGATGGCCGCAACCTGATGCCGGTGCCCAAGGGCCTGGCCAGCCCGTCCATGGCCCTTGGGGTGCTGGGCATGCCGGGCATGACCGCGTACATGGGCCTCACGGACATCGGCCAGCCACAGGCCGGCGAAACCCTGGTGGTGGCGGCAGCGTCCGGCGCCGTGGGCTCGGTGGTGGGGCAGGTGGCCAAGCTCAAGGGCTTGCGTGTGGTAGGTGTGGCGGGAGGCGCGGACAAGTGCCGCTACGTGGTCGAGGAGTTGGGTTTTGACGCCTGCATTGATCACAAGAGCGCGGATTTTGCCAACGAGTTGGCCCTGGCGTGCTTCAAAGGCGTGGACATCTATTTCGAAAACGTCGGCGGCAAGGTGTTTGACGCGGTCGTGCCGCTGCTCAACCCCAAGGCGCGGATTCCGCTGTGTGGGCTGATTGCCGGTTATAACGCGCATGAACTGCCGAGTGGTCCTGACCGTCTGCCGGCGCTGCAGCGGACCTTGCTGACCAAGCGGGTGCGTATCCAGGGCTTTATCGTGTTCGACGACTACGGTGATCGCCATCCGGAGTTCATCAGTGCCATGGCGCCATGGGTGCGCGAGGGCAAAGTGAAATTTCGCGAAGACGTGGTCGATGGCCTGGAGCAGGCGCCCGAAGCGTTTATCGGTTTGCTGGAAGGACGCAACTTCGGCAAGTTGGTGGTACGTGTCGCGCAGGATTGAGGATTTGACGCTCATCCGGGGCGCGGGTATAAACCGCGTCTCGTTGTTTTGTCGGACCATTGCCCCATGAGCTTCAGCCCTCTGATTCGCCAACTGATCGACGCCTTGCGCACATTGCCGGGCGTTGGCCAGAAAACCGCCCAACGCATGGCGCTGCAGCTGCTGGAGCGTGACCGCAGCGGCGGCACCCGGCTGGCCCAGGCCCTGAGCCAGGCCATGACTGGCGTGGGTCACTGCCGCCAGTGCCGCACCCTCACCGAAGAAGAACTTTGCCCGCAATGCGCCGACCCGCGCCGCGATGACACCCTGCTGTGCGTGGTGGAAGGGCCGATGGATGTGTACGCGGTGGAACAGACCGGCTATCGCGGGCGCTACTTTGTGCTCAAGGGTCATCTGTCGCCGCTGGACGGCCTGGGCCCGGAGGCCATCGGCATTCCGCAACTGGTGGCGCGCATTGAAGAGCAGGGCACCTTTACCGAGGTGATCCTGGCGACCAACCCTACGGTGGAAGGTGAAGCGACGGCGCATTACATCGCGCAGTTGTTGACCAACAAAGGCCTGATCACCTCGCGCATCGCCCACGGCGTGCCGTTGGGTGGCGAGCTGGAGCTGGTGGATGGCGGGACGCTGGCTCACTCGTTCGCAGGTCGCAAGCCGATCGCGCTGTAAAAAACGCTACAGCTCAAAATGTGGGAGCGGGCTTGCTCGCGAAAGCGGTCTGTCAGTGCCAAGTGCACTGACTGTTCCACTGCTTTCGCGAGCAAGCCCGCTCCCACATTAGTTTTGTATTGTCAGCAGAATGTGCGCATAACTTGATAACCAAGCAAGCGCTTGGTAAGTTCGCTCCACCTCACCGTGGAGCTTGCCGATGTCTGCCTTCCAGGACTACTTCGACCCCAGCCACCAATTGGTCCGCGACAGCGTGCGCCGTTTTGTCGAGCGTGAAATGCTGCCGGACATCGAGCAATGGGAGGAGGCCCACAGCTTTCCCCGTGAGCTGTACCTCAAGGCCGGTGCGGCGGGGATCCTGGGGATTGGTTATCCCGAGGCCCTCGGCGGTAGCCATGAAGGTGACCTGTTCGCCAAGGTGGCCGCCAGTGAGGAGCTGATGCGCTGCGGTTCCGGCGGGGTGGTGGCGGGCTTGGGTTCGTTGGATATCGGCTTGCCGCCGATAGTCAAATGGGCATTGCCATCGGTGCGCGACCGGGTGGCACCACAGGTGCTGTCGGGCGAGAAGATCATCGCCCTGGCGGTGACCGAGCCGGGCGGCGGCTCCGATGTGGCCAGCCTGCAGACCCGCGCCATTCGGGAGGGCGAGCATTACCGCGTCAGCGGCAGCAAGACCTTTATCACCAGCGGCAGCCGTGCCGACTTCTACACCGTTGCCGTGCGCACCGGCGGGCCGGGCTTTGCCGGTATCAGCCTGCTGCTGATCGAGAAAAACACCGCCGGTTTCACCGTTGGCCAGCCCCTGAAGAAAATGGGCTGGTGGGCGTCGGACACCGCTGAATTATTCTTCGACGATTGCCGTGTGCCCGTAGGCAACCTGATTGGCGCCGAGAACATGGGCTTCGCCTGCATCATGGGCAACTTTCAGAGCGAACGCCTGGCGCTGGCATTGATGGCCAACATGACTGCGCAGATGGCGCTGGAGGAAAGCCTCAAGTGGGCTTCCCAGCGCGAAGCGTTCGGCAAACCCATCGGCAAGTTCCAGGTGCTCAAGCATCGCCTGGCGGAAATGGCTACCGCTGTGGAGGTGTCCCGCGAGTTCACCTACCGCCAGGCAGCGAAGATGGCGGCCGGCAAGAGTGTGATCAAGGAAATCTCCATGGCCAAGAACCTCGCCACCGACACCGCCGACCGCGTCACCTATGACGCCGTGCAAATCCTCGGCGGCCAGGGCTACATGCGCGGCAACTTGGTGGAGCGGCTGTACCGCGATAACCGCATCCTGTCCATCGGCGGGGGCACCCGCGAGGTGATGAATGAGATCATCAGCAAGCAGATGGGGTTGTGATCCTGGGGGCTCTGTCGAGCGCTATCGCTGGCAAGCCAGCGCCTACAGGTGGGCGCCTGCCAAGGTGGGAGCCGGGCTTGCTCGCGATGGGGCCGGTACAGGCAGCGATTAACGTTCGTTCAACGCGAACCGCGTCAGGCAGAAGGTCGGGATACCCATGTCTTCCAGGCGTTGCGACCCACCCAGCTCCGGCAGGTCGATGATCGCCGCCGCTTCGAAGATCTTCGCCCCCATGCGCCGCACCAGGTTGGCCGCCGCAATCAGGGTGCCACCGGTGGCGATCAGGTCATCGAACATCAGTACCGAGTCGCCCTCGCAGAGGCTGTCGGCGTGGACTTCCAGGAAGGCTTCGCCGTATTCCGTCTGGTAACCCTCGGCCAGGACGTCAGCCGGCAGCTTGCCCTGCTTGCGGAACAGGATCAGCGGTTTGTTCAGTTGATAGGCGATGATCGAACCGATCAGGAAGCCCCGCGCATCCATCGCGCCGATATGGCTGAAGTCGGCCTCGACATAACGGTGTGCAAAGGTGTCGGCCACCAGGCGCAGGGCCTTGGGCGATTGGAACAAGGGCGTGATGTCACGAAAGATCACCCCAGGCTTGGGGAAGTCGATGACGGGACGGATCAGGGATTTGATGTCGAACGAATCGAAGGTCATCGGCGCAGAGTCCTGGGCGTGGAAAACGGACGCCAAGTATACCTGCGGCCTTGCCAATTGGCGCGGCCGCAGGCGTCTGCCTCAGGTCTCCAGGGAGCCACCGGCGAGTGCGCACAGCTGGATCGGATCGAGGATATGCACTTCCTTGCCTTCGGCGGCGATCAGCTCGTTCTGCTGGAAGCGGGTAAACACGCGGGACACGGTTTCCACGGCGAGGCCCAGGTAGTTGCCGATTTCATTGCGCGACATGCTCAGGCGGAACTGGTTGGCCGAGAAACCCCTGGCGCGAAAACGTGCCGACAGGTTGACTAGGAACGTGGCGATCCGCTCGTCGGCGGTTTTCTTCGACAACAGCAGCATCATTTGCTGGTCGTCGCGAATCTCGCGGCTCATCACGCGCATCAGCTGGCGGCGCAGTTGCGGTAACTGCAGGGCCAGTTCGTCGAGGCGCTCGAAGGGAATTTCGCACACCGACGTCGTCTCCAGCGCCTGGGCCGACACCGGGTGGATCTCGGTGTCCATGCCCGACAAGCCGACCAGTTCGCTGGGCAGGTGGAAACCGGTGATCTGTTCCTCGCCGCCGTCGCTCAGGCTGAACGTCTTCAGGGCGCCCGACCGTACTGCATAGACGGAGTCGAACTTGTCGCCCTGGCGAAACAGAAACTCGCCTTTTTTCAGTGGGCGACCGCGTTTAACGATCTCGTCCAGCGCATCCATGTCTTCCAGATTCAGCGAAAGTGGCAGGCAGAGGGGGGCCAGGCTGCAATCCTTGCAATGAGCCTGGCTGTGAGCGCGCAGTTTAACTGGCTCGGACATTTCTTAAATCCTTGTGGGAAAACACACATAAGACGTAAGGGTAACGCACTGGGGGGCGCCGAGGCCAGCCTGTACAAAAAACCGGCACCGGTATAAAGGTTTTTGTAACAGGGTCGATACAGTGGTGTACCTCCATGAGCCGGAGCTCAGAACATGTCCGTTATCGCTGCCAACAACCCTGCCATCCGCCTGCCGATCGTGCCGGATACGAAACCTGCTGCAGGGGCCGATGAAAAGGCCGAAGCCCCCGCGCCTGCTGCTGAAACCAAGGCGGTCGAGGGTGTGGCGGTGAAGATTTCCAGTGCCGGTTTCCAGGCTGCCAAAGCCGATTCCAACAAGGACATCGACGACAGCAACCTGAAGGACAGCATCAAGCAACTGCTGAAAATGATTCGTGAGCTGAAGAAGCAGATTGCCGACAAGATGGCCGAAATCGCGGCGGCTTCGGCGGATAACTCCTTGACTCCCGAGGCGCGCCAGGCGCGGGTGGGCAACCTGCAGGCCTCGCTGGCGGCCTTGCAAAGCGGCCTGACGATGGCCCAGATGCAACTGGGCAAGGCCTTGAAGGACGAGCCAGCCGACGCACAGATGCAAGCCATGAGCCTGGCGTCGAAGTAGCGTCCGCTCAGATCACCCGCGAAAATCGCTGCCTGTTCTGGTGTTCCAGATAGGCATCGAACACCATGCACACCGAGCGTACCAACAGCCTGCCAGCCGGCAGCACGCGGATGCCCTGCGCGTCCAGTTCGATCAGGCCGTCCTGCGCCATGGTCTCCAGTTGGGGCCATACGTCGTCAAAATACCCGCGAAAATCAATGTTGAAAGCCTGCTCGACCCGATCAAAGACCAGGCTGAAATTGCAGATCAATTGCTGAATCACCTCGCGTCGCAGCCGATCATCGGTGGTGCACAGCAAGCCACGGCTGGTGGCCAGTTGAGCGCCGGCGAGGGTGTTCTGGTAGCCGTTGAGGTCGCTGGTGTTCTGGCAGTACAGGTCACCGATCTGGCTGATGGCGGACACGCCGAGCCCGATCAGGTCGCAATGCCCATGGGTGGTGTACCCCTGGAAGTTGCGTTGCAGGGTGCCTTCTTCCTGGGCGACGGCGAGTTCGTCGTCCGGCAGGGCAAAGTGGTCCATGCCGATGTAGCGATAGCCGGCCTGGGTCAGTTGTTCGATGGTGGTTTGCAGCATCAGCAACTTGGACGCCGGTGACGGCAGTTCGTCGGTGTTGATCCGCCGCTGGGGCATGAAGCGCTCAGGCAGGTGGGCATAGTTGAATACCGACAGGCGGTCCGGTTGCAGCCTGATCACTTCCTCCACGGTGCGCGCGAAATTGATCGGGGTCTGCTTGGGCAGGCCGTAGATCAGGTCGATATTGATCGAGCGAAACTGCAGGGTGCGCGCCGCGTCGATCACCGCGCGGGTCTCTTCCAGGCTTTGCAGGCGGTTGACCGCGCGCTGCACGTCCGGGTCGAGGTCCTGCACGCCGATGCTGACGCGGTTGAAGCCCAGTTCGCGCAGCAGGCCCATGGTCGCCCAGTCGGCCTCGCGCGGGTCGATCTCGATGCCGTAGTCGCCGGAGTCATCGTCAAGCAGATTGAAGTGCTGGCGCAGGCTGCCCATGACCTGGCGCAGTTCGTCGTGGCTGAGAAAGGTCGGCGTGCCGCCGCCCAGGTGCAGTTGTTCCACCGGCTGCTTGGGGTCGAGGTGGCAGGCCACCAGTTGGATCTCCTGCTCCAGGCGCTGCAGGTACGCCTGGGCGCGGCCACGGTCCTTGGTGATCACCTTGTTGCAGGCGCAGTAGTAGCAAATGTTCGCGCAGAACGGCACATGCACATACAGCGACAGCGGGCGCACCGCCTTGCGGCTGTCGCGCAGGGCGTGGAGCAGGTCGAAAGTCCCGACCTGGCTGTCGAATTGTACGGCGGTGGGGTAGGACGTGTAGCGCGGTCCCGCCAGGTCGTAGCGGTGAATCAGATCGGTGTCCCAACGAATGGCGTCGAGCATGCGGGCGTTCCCCCGGATAGGCTAGTGGGCCGAGTCTAGGGGTGTGACCTGGAGGGCATGTTGATTTGCATCAACGGGGAGCGGCGCTATGCCACATGGCCTTTTAATGGCCCATTAGCCAGTGTTGATGCGGACCGGGCAATGTCCAGACGCCGAACAGGATCACCAGCAAGCCGCCGGCCACGCGCACACTGCGTTTGCGCAATAACGCCGTGACCCGCTCCGCTGCCAGGCCGGTGGCCAGCAGCACTGGCCAGGTGCCCAAGCCGAATGCCAGCATCAGCAACGCGCTGTCCAGCGCATTGCCCTGGCTCGCCGCCCACAGCAGGGTGCTGTAGACCAACCCGCACGGCAACCAGCCCCACAGCGCGCCCAGCAGCAATGCGCGGGGCAGGCTGGACACCGGCAGCAAACGGTTCGCCACCGGCTGTATATAGCGCCACAGGCCGCGTCCGAGGCTTTCGATGCGCGTCAGGCCGCTCCACCAGCCGGCCAGGTACAAACCCATGCTGATCAACAGCAACCCGGCGAGTACACGCATGAACATCGCCGCCGGGCTGTTGGCCACGGCCCAGCCGGCCAGGCCGATCAACAACCCCGCCGTGGCATAGCTGAGGATGCGCCCCAGGTTGTACGCCAGCAGCAGGCGAAAGCGGCGGCTGCGTTGCTCCTTGGGAATCGCCAGGGTCAGCGCGCCCATCAGCCCGCCGCACATGCCCAGGCAGTGGCCACCGCCCAGCAGGCCGAGAATCAGCGCGGAGACCAGCAGCGGCGCGAGTTCAAGCATGGGGCGGATCTTTGGGCGCGGGCGGCTGTTCGGGGCCGTTGGCTTCGTCGATGGCGGCCAGGTGGTTGGGGTCCTGATCGTCGAACAGCACGCTGTGGGCCGGGCCGTCGAGGTCATCGTACTGGCCGCTGTCCACCGCCCAGAAGAAGATGTAGATAGCGACACCGACTAACAGCAGCGCCGCCGGAATCATCACGTATAGAGCTGGCATCTGCACTCCATGCCCGCGCGGCTCAAGCCGGCAGCGGGCGGGTTACTGAGGGGGCGCTGTGGGCCGGCGCGCTCGGCAGGCGAGTCAGGCGCAGGGCGTTGAGCACCACGGTCAACGAACTGAGGGACATGCCGATCGCCGCCCAGATCGGGGTGATCCAACCGAGGGCGGCAAACGGCAGCATCAGGCCATTGTACAGCCCGGCCCACAGCAGGTTCTCAATGATTACCCGGCGGGTGCGCCGTGCCAGGCTGAAGGCTTGCACCAGCGCGTCGAGGCGGTTGGACAGCAGCACCGCATCGGCGCTGGTCTTGGCCAGATCAGTGGCCGAGCCCATGGCCACGCTGATATCGGCAGCGGCGAGCACCGGCACATCGTTGACGCCATCGCCGAGCATCAGCACCGTGCGGCCTTGCTGGTGCAAGCGTTGCAACACCTGCAGTTTGTCGTCGGGGCGCAGGCCGCCGTGGGCTTCGTCGATGCCCAGCTCAGCGGCGACACTCGCGACCATCGGCGAGGTGTCCCCCGACAGCAGCAGCGTGCGCCAGCCACGCGCCTTGCACGCGGCCAGCAACGCGGGTGCGTCGCTGCGCAGGCGGTCGTCCAGCACGAACCAGCCGAGGGCGCCGTCACGGTCACCGAACAGCAGCCATTGGCCGGCTTCGTTCGGCGAGGCCGGCATCGGGCAGCCACTGAGTTCGCAGACAAACCCCGGCTGGCCGATGCGCAGCAGGCGTTCACCGACGCGACCTTCCAGGCCGAGCCCGGGGAAACTCAGCACTTCATCGGCGGCCATGGGCGCACGGCCAAACGCGCGGGCAATCGGGTGTTCGGAGCGGTTTTCGAGGGCGGCGGCGAGCGCCAGGCACAAGTCGCTGCTGGTGGCGCCCAAGGTGCGGATGGCTTTGAGTGCCAGGCGGCCTTCCGTGAGGGTGCCGGTCTTGTCGAAAATCACCGTGTCGATCTGGTTCAAGCCTTCGAGCACGTGGCCCCGGGTCAGCAGCAGGCCGAGTTTGTGCAGGGTGCCGGTGGCGGCGGTGAGGGCGGTCGGCGTGGCCAGGGACAGCGCGCACGGGCAGGTCGCAACCAGCATCGCCAGCACGATCCAGAACGCCCGCGACGCATCCAGCTCCCACCACACCAGGCCGATCACCGCCGCGGCGATCAGCGAGCACAACAGGAACCACTGCGCGGCGCGGTCGGCGATCTGCGCCAGGCGCGGTTTCTCGGCCTGGGCCCGCTCCAGCAGGCGCACGATGGCGGACAGGCGCGTGTCATGGCCCAAGGCCCGCACTTCGACCTTCAGGGCGCCTTCGACATTCAGGGTGCCGGCAGTCACCGCATCGCCCGCGCGCCGGGGTTGCGGCAGGTATTCTCCGGTGAGCAGCGATTCATCGATGCTCGATTGACCTTCGAGGATCACCCCGTCCGCAGGCAGAACCGCGCCGGGATGCACCAGCACCCGGTCGCCCACCGCCAGTTCGCTCAAGAGGATGCGCTCGCTCTGGCCATCCCCCTTGAGGCGCAGGCACGAGGCTGGCAGCAGGTTGACCAATTGCGCGGTGGCCGCCGCCGTCCGCTCGCGTGCGCGGCGCTCCAGGTAACGCCCGGCGAGCAGGAACAGGGCGAACATGCCGACGGCGTCGAAGTACAACTCGCCGACCCCGGTGATCGCCGTCCAGATACCGGCCAGATAGGCCCCGCCAATCGCCAGGGAGACCGATACATCCATGGTCAGGTGGCGGGTGCGCAGATCGCGCAGGGCGCCTTTGAAAAACGGCGCGCAGCTGTAAAACACGATGGGTGTTGTCAGAAACATCGCCACCCAACGCAGGATCACGTGCAGCTCGGGGCTCAGGTCGATATTGAATTCCGGCCAGGTGGCCATGGTCGCCATCATCGCCTGGAACCACAGCAAGCCGGCCACGCCCAATTGGCGCAGGGCCAGGCGGTTTTCGCTGGCCAATTGCTCGGCGGCACGGTCGGCCTGATACGGGTGCGCGGCGTAGCCGATGTGGCGCAGTTCGCTGAGCAGTTGGCTCAACGGCAACTGGCCATCGGCCCAGCGCACCTGCAGGCGATGGTTGGACAGGTTCAACCGCGCCTCGGCGACGGCGGGCAGGCTGCGCAGGTGTTTTTCGATCAGCCAGCCACAGGCGGCGCAGCTGATGCCTTCCATCAGCAGTGTCGCTTCGGCGAGATCGCCGTCGTGGCGCACGAAGGGTTTTTGCACGTCGGCGCGGTCATACAGCGCCAGTTCGTCGACCAGTTGCACGGGCAGCGCCTCGGGGTTGGCCGAGGCTTCGCTGCGGTGCTGGTAATAGCTTTCCAGGCCCCCGGCCACGATGGCTTCGGCCACGGCCTGGCAGCCGGGGCAGCACAGCTCGCGGCGCTCGCCGAGGATCACCGCCGTGAAGCGGCTGCCGGGCGGGACGGGGAGGGCGCAGTGGTAGCAGGGGGTTGGGCTGGTCATGGGTAGGGATTCTAGCCGGCTGGGAGGGCCGCATCGCCGGCAAGCCGGCTCCTGCAGGGTAACGCGTCAGGCCTGCAGGCGCCGGCTTGCCGGCGATGCGCGAAGCGCAGGTGGATTATTTTTTCAGGTCTTCGGCACCCTGCAGTGGCTCATCACCCAGCAGCAAGTCCTTGTCGTGGCTGACCTGTTCTTCTTCGAACATGCGCCAGGTGCGGTCGCCTTCCACGCCGAGCAACTCGACGAAACGACGGCCTTCGACTTTGTCGGTGACCTGGCCGATGTAGCGGCCGGCCTCGCTGTCGCTGCGGGCCAGGTTGATCTTGCGATCCTTTTCCGGCTGGGTCGGGGAGATCAGGTTCAGTTCCAGGGTCGCCGGGTTGCTGTTGCCGGTCAGGTGCACGTCGACTTCGCCTGTCAGCTCGTCCAGGTGCACCTTGGCGCGCAGTTGCAGGGTCTGGGCCAGCAGTTCGCGGTCCAGTGAGCGGTTGATGCCTTTGCCGGCCTCGTAGTAGTTGTCGTTGACCAGGTTGTCCGGGTTGCTCACCGCGATGGTCACCATGGACAAGGTCAAGGTCACCGAGCAGGCCAGGATCCCAATGATGATCCAGGGCCAGAGGTGCTTGTACCAGGGGCTTGCGGCAGTAGCTACGGACATTCTCATGCTCTCTGTTTAACGGACTTGTGGGCCGATGAATCGGCTCTTGGCTTCGATCTGGACGCTGGTGTCATCGGCATCGCGCAGGATGAAGGTCACCTCGTTGGTGCTCGACGGCAACTGCTCCGGTGCACTCGACAACTCCACCGGCATGCTGACGATATCGCCGGCGGCCACCTTGATTTCGCGCCGGCCCTGCAGCTTGAGATCCGGCAGGCCGGCGGCGTCGAGCACGTAGGTGTGGTCGCGCTGGTCCTTGTTCATGATCTTCAGGCTGTAGACGTTTTCGATCCGGCCCTCGGCATTTTCGCGGTACAGCACGCGATCTTTGCTGACGTCGAAACCCACCAGCGAGCGCATGAAAAACGCCCCGACCAACAGGCCGATCATCGCCAGCAACACCAGCGCGTAACCAATCAGGCGCGGGCGCAATTTGTGGGTCTTCTGCCCGGACAGGTTGTGCTCGGTGGTGTAGCTGATCAGGCCGCGCGGGTACTCCATCTTGTCCATGATGTTGTCGCAGGCATCGATGCAGGCGGCGCAACCGATGCACTCGATTTGCAGGCCGTCGCGGATGTCGATGCCGGTGGGGCAGACCTGCACGCACATCGTGCAGTCGATGCAATCGCCGAGGCCCTGGGCCTTGTAGTCGACACCTTTTTTACGCGGGCCACGCACTTCGCCACGGCGGGGGTCGTAGGAGACGATCAGGGTGTCCTTGTCGAACATCACGCTCTGGAAGCGCGCATACGGGCACATGTAGATACACACCTGTTCACGCAGCCAGCCGGCATTGCCGTAGGTGGCGAGGGTGAAGAACCCGACCCAGAAATACGACCAGCCATCGGCCTGGCCGGTGAAGAAGTCGAACACCAGTTCGCGGATCGGCGAGAAGTAGCCGACAAAGGTCATGCCAGTGACAAACCCGATCAACAGCCACAGGGTGTGCTTGCTGAATTTGCGCACGAACTTGTTGATGCCCATGGGCGCTTTATCGAGCTTGATGCGCTGGTTGCGGTCGCCTTCGGTGACTTTTTCGCACCACATGAAGATCCACGTCCACACGCTTTGCGGGCAGGTATACCCGCACCACACGCGGCCGGCGTAGACCGTGATGAAGAACAGGCCAAACGCCGCCACGATGAGGATGCCCGAGAGCAGGATGAAGTCCTGGGGCCAGAAGGTTGCGCCAAAAATGAAGAACTTGCGCTCCGGCAGGTTCCACCACACTGCCTGGTGTCCGCCCCAGTTCAGCCACACCGTGCCGAAGTAGAGCAGGAACAGGCCGGCGCCACCGAGCATGCGCAAGTTGCGGAACAGGCCGGTGAAGGCGCGGGTGTAGATTTTCTCTCGCGACGCATAAAGGTCGACGGATTGGCTGGCGTTTTTGGCAGGCGGGGTAACGTCATGTACCGGTATCTGGTTGCTCATCATTGCATCCCACGGCGGTGGAGATTTGCCTCGGCCAGTACGTGCCAACCGGGGTCAAATTAAGGGTGTTGCAGTGGCCTAATGATACGCCCCCGACAGTGCGCAAAGGGTGCGACCTTTGGTCGCGTTGGGGGAAATCAATTGATGGTGTACGTGACCTGGATCAATTGACTTGAGAAGTATGGACGGTTTTTGCCGGTGAGCAGTTCATTCGTCCCACGGATTTATCAGGGGAACACCACTGGACTTGAAGTCGCTGACGTTACGCGTCACCACGGTGAGCCCATGCACCAGCGCAGTTGCGGCAATCAATGCGTCACTTTCGTTAGCTTGGTCCGGCACCTGTAAATGGGCACAACGCAGCGCAACGGCGGCATCAACCGGCAATATTCTGGCATCGAACGCTGGCATTACATGACGTTTGAGCCACGTACGCAGCACTTTCCCCTGGGCCGGGTCTCGGCGCTCCATCCGCAGTACGCCGGTTTCCAGTTCTTTCAGCGTAATTGCTGAGATAAACATGCGTGGGGCGATAACGCTTTTTGCCCAGGCGATCACTCTTGCATCAGCCTGAGGTTTACGAAGTTCAGAGATTACGTTGGTGTCTAGTAGGTACATTCAAGAGAGGTCCACGGGGCGCTGAGTGATCACGGCACGTTCGGTTTCAAAGTCGATTTCGGCCGCTTCCGGCATCACCAACAGGTCAACGATGTCGACATTCAGACCTGTCAGTTTCTGGTAGTCCTCAATGCTTAGCAGTACATGGGCTGGCTTGCCGCGATCAGTGATAAAAACCGGCCCCTGACGGGCGGCTTTTTTGGCACCGCTTGTGTCTTGGTTGAATTCCCGACTGGAAATGGTGGTGATAGTCATGGGCATCCCCCCTTCGGTAGATTGAATGTAGTTACGTTACTACTTTGTGGCGGCGGGCGACAAGCTCGATGTTACGAGCGGTTGAGCATTCGGCCGTTGAAATGGCAGCAGCCAGAAAAAACAAAGCCCCGTGATTCGGGGCTTTGTCATGACTAAGGCTTACTGCTCTTCAGTCTTCTTGTCCCCATGGGACAAGCTGTACACATACGCCGCCAGCAGGTGCACCTTGTCGTTGCCCTGCAGTTGCTCCTGCGCAGGCATCTGGCCCTGACGGCCCCAGCGGATGGTCTGCTGCAGTTGCGCGAAGCTCGAGCCGTAGATGAACGCGCCCGGGTGCGTCAGGTCGGGTGCGCCCATGGCGGGGGTGCCTTTGCCGGCCGGGCCGTGGCAGGCCACGCAGTTGGCGGCGAAGAGTTTCTCGCCGTTGGCCACGTCGGCCTTGGTGCCTTCCGGCAGCTTGCGCCCATCGAGGTTGGTGACGACGAAGGCAGCCACATCGGCCACGCCCTGTTCCTTGAGGATATCCAGCCAGGCCGGCATCACCGCATGGCGACCCTTCATGATGGTTTCCTTGATGGTGGCCGGCTCGCCACCCCAGCGCCAGTCGGCGTCGGTCAGGTTGGGGAAGCCATAGGCACCCTTGGCGTCGGAGCCGTGGCAGACCGAGCAGTTGGAGGCGAACAGGCGGCCACCCATCTTCAGGGCCTGTGGGTCCTTGGCGACTTCCTCAATTGGCATCGACGCGAATTTGGCGAAGATCGGCCCGAACTTGGCGTCCGACCTGGCCATTTCCTTTTCCCATTCGTGCACGCCGGTCCAGCCGGTCTGCCCGTTGGCGAAGGGGGTTTGCTTGTCGTTGTCGAGGTAGTTGTAGCCCGGCAGCAGGCCTTTCCAGTTGCCCAGGCCGGGGTAGAGCGCCAGGTAACCGAGGGCGAAAATGATGGTGCCGACGAACAGCATGAACCACCACTTGGGCAGCGGGTTGTCGTACTCCTCGATGCCGTCGAACGAGTGGCCGACGGTCTCGTCGGTCTGCTCGGCGCGCTGGCCCTTGCGGGTCGACAGCAGCAGCCAGGTCAGGGCGAAGATGGTACCCAGACTGAGGACTGTGACGTACAGACTCCAGAACGTAGTCATTCTTTGTTACTCCTAGAAGCTTGCTCGACGTGCTTGATGGCTTCGGGATCATCCGCAAAGGGCAGCATGGTCGCGTCGTCAAACTCCGACTTGCGTCGCGGGCTGAACACCCACAGCGCCAGGCCGACAAAGGCCACCATCACTACAACGGTGCCCAGGCCTCGAATCATCCCGATATCCATGTAGGTCACCGTTTGCTTTTGATGATGGTGCCAAGGCCTTGCAGGTAGGCCACCAATGCGTCCATTTCAGTCTTGCCCTTCACGGCTGCAGCGGCACCGGCGATGTCTTCGTCGGTGTAGGGCACGCCCAGGGTGCGCAAGACTTCCATCTTCTTCGCGGTGTCCTTGCCGTCGAGCTTGTTTTCCACGAGGAACGGGTACGCCGGCATTTTCGACTCAGGCACCACGTTGCGCGGGTTGTACAAGTGCGCACGCTGCCAGTCATCGGAGTAACGCCCGCCGACACGGGCCAGGTCCGGGCCGGTGCGCTTGGAACCCCACAGGAACGGGTGGTCCCATACGCTTTCGCCGGCAACCGAGTAGTGGCCGTAGCGTTCGGTCTCGGCGCGGAACGGGCGGATCATCTGCGAGTGGCAGCCGACACAGCCGTTGGCGATGTAGACGTCGCGGCCTTCCAGTTCAAGCGCGGTGCGCGGCTTCATGCCTTCGACCGGCTTGTTGGTCACGTCCTGGAAAAACAGCGGGACGATCTGGGTCAGGCCGCCGATGCTCACGGCGATGACCATGAAGAAGGCCAGCAGGCCGATATTCTTCTCGACTACTTCATGCTTCATCAGTGGGCTCCCACAACGGCGATCTTGGCGGCGGCTTCGGCTTCTGCAGGGTCGGAGGCACGCACGGTGCGCCAGACGTTGTAGGCCATGAACAGCATGCCGGCGGCAAAGAACGTACCGCCCAGGGCGCGGACGATGTAGCCCGGGTGGCTGGCTTGCAGCGCTTCGACGAAGGAGTAGGTGAGGGTGCCGTCATCGTTGATCGCACGCCACATCAGGCCCTGGGTGATGCCGTTGACCCACATCGAGGCGATGTAGAGCACGGTGCCGATGGTGGCCAGCCAGAAGTGCGTGTTGATCAGCCCGACGCTGTGCATCTGCGCACGGCCGAACAGTTTCGGGATCATGTGGTACAGCGCGCCGATGGAGATCATCGCCACCCAGCCGAGGGCGCCGGCATGAACGTGGCCGATGGTCCAGTCGGTGTAGTGGGAGAGCGAGTTGACGGTCTTGATCGCCATCATCGGCCCTTCGAAGGTCGACATGCCGTAGAACGCCAGCGAGACCACGAGAAAGCGCAGGATCGGGTCGGTGCGCAGCTTATGCCAGGCGCCCGACAGGGTCATCATGCCGTTGATCATGCCGCCCCAGCTCGGGGCCAGGAGGATGATCGACATCGCCATGCCCAGCGACTGCGCCCAGTCCGGCAGCGCGGTGTAGTGCAGGTGGTGCGGGCCGGCCCAGATGTACAGGGTGATCAGCGCCCAGAAGTGCACGATGGACAGGCGGTACGAGTAAATAGGACGTTCGGCCTGTTTCGGCACGAAGTAGTACATCATCCCGAGGAAACCGGTGGTCAGGAAGAAACCCACGGCGTTGTGGCCGTACCACCACTGGATCATCGCATCCGTCGCCCCGGCGTAGGCCGAGTAGGACTTGAACAGGTTCACCGGCAACGAAGCGTGGTTGACGATGTGCAGCATCGCCGTGACCAGGATGAAGGCACCGTAGAACCAGTTACCGACATAGATGTGCTTGGTCTTGCGCTTGACGATGGTGCCGAAGAACACCACCGCATAGGTCACCCAGAC
Organism: Pseudomonas sp. 13B_2.1_Bac1; assembly: GCF_025466155.1. Classification (NCBI taxonomy): domain Bacteria; kingdom Pseudomonadati; phylum Pseudomonadota; class Gammaproteobacteria; order Pseudomonadales; family Pseudomonadaceae; genus Pseudomonas; species Pseudomonas sp. 13B_2.1_Bac1. The sequence continues at coordinate 26,733 of NZ_JANLOH010000025.1, forward strand.
GATGGCGAGCAGGATCGCGATCGGCCATTCCAGCTCGGCGTATTCCTTGGTGGTGGTGTAGCCCAGCGGCAGGGTGACGATGGCGCTGACGATGACCGCTTGCCAACCCCAGAAGGTGAAGGCCGCGAGACTGTCGGAGATCAGTCGCGTCTGGCAGGTGCGCTGCACGACATAGTAGGAGGTGGCAAACAATGCACATCCGCCGAAGGCGAAAATCACCAGGTTGGTGTGCAGCGGGCGCAGGCGGCCGAAGGTCGTCCAGGGCAAGCCGAAATTCAATTCCGGCCAGACCAGTTGCGAGGCGATGAACACCCCGAGCCCCATGCCAAGGATCCCCCAGACCACCGTCATGATGGCGAACTGGCGGACTACCTTATAGTTATAAGCAGTCGGACTGATTGCTGTGCTCATTCTAAGGTTCCACGGTTTAGGTTTTTTTATAGGTAAAATCGGCCGCAAGTATGTAGAAAGCGAGGGGCCATTGCAACGCAATGACTGACCTGTATCAATGCGTTCCACGCCAGATTCTGCGCCCTTTCCATGTTTTGCGTAGGGACAAAATCCGAAATCGAAAGCTGATCGAGTGGACAAGAATTTTCACAGGCCGCAGCGGGCAACGCCGTGCGCTCTGAACCGGTCCACTGTGCAAGGAAGCGTAGACCCGATTGGCAGGGGGGGAAAGTGGTGCTTTGGAAGGGTGTGACGAACTGCCGCAGAGCGGCAGCCATAAGCGGCAAGTTGCATGCCGCAGGAAAAACGGCTGCAAGATCCAAGTTGCGAACTCTTCTCTTGCAGCCTGAAGCTTGAAGCTTCCCGCTCACCGGCTGCTATTGATGGGACAGGCTATACACGTATGCCGCCAGCAGGTGCACCTTGTCATTACCCTGCAGCACTTCCTGTGCTGGCATCTGGCCTTGCCGGCCGTGACGGATGGTCTGCTGCAACTGCGCGAGGCTGGTGCCGTAGATATAGCCGGCCGGTTTGGTCAGGTCAGGCGCGCCCATCGCTTCCATGCCGTGGCCTTGCGGACCGTGGCAGGCGACACAGGTGGTGTTGAACGCGGTTTGGCCCGCAGCCAGGTCGGCACTGCTGTCGGCCGGCAAGGGCAACTTGGCCAGGTCGTGACGCACATAGGCGGCGACGTTTTTCACCCCCTCGTCACCCAGCATGTCACCCCAGGCCGGCATCGCCGCGTGGCGGCCGTTGAGGATGGTGGTCTTGATCGCCTCGGCCGAACCGCCCCAGCGCCAGATGTTGTCGGCCAGGTTCGGGAAGCCGAACGCGCCCTTGGCATCCGAGCCGTGGCACACCGCGCAGTTGGAGGCGAACAGGCGTGCGCCCATCTTCAACGCCTGCGGGTCCTTGGCGACCTCTTCCAGCGGCATAGCCGAGAATTTGGCGAAGATCGGCCCGAACTTGGCGTCGGCCCTGGCCATTTCCTTGTCCCATTCCTTGGTCTGGGTCCAGCCGTCTTCATAGCCCGGCAGCACACCTTTCCAGTTGCCCAGGCCCGGGTAGAGGATCAGGTAGCCGACGGCAAACACCAGGGTGCCGGCGAACAGCATGAACCACCACTGGGGCAGTGGGTTGTCGTATTCCTCGATGCCATCGAAGGCGTGGCCCATCGTCTGGTCGACGCTGCCCTTGGTCTCGCCCTTGCGGGTGCCGATCAACAGCCAAGTCAGGCCGATCAGGCTGCCGAGGGTCAGTACGCAGATCCATGTACTCCAGAATAGGGTCATGGCCGGTTGCTCCTTGTTGCAGGCTCTTCTTGAGCGTCGGATGGAGTGGGTTCATCGGCAAAGGGCAGCAGGCGCGCCTGCTCGAATTCCGCATTGCGCCGGTTGTTGAACACCCACAGCGACAAGCCGATAAAGGCGATGGCGACCACCAGCGTGCCGAGGCCGCGGATCGTGCCTGCATCGAATTCAAATCCCATGGCTCACCTCTTGCTCTTGATGGCGGTGCCGAGCACTTGCAGGTACGCCACCAGGGCGTCCATCTCGGTCTTGCCCTTGAGGCTGGCGACCGCACCACTGATGTCGTCGTCGGTGTACGGCACGCCGAGGGTGCGCATCACTTTCAACTTGGTCTCGGTGTGGCTGCTGTCGACGGCGGCGGTGACCAGCCACGGATAAGCCGGCATCTTCGACTCGGGCACCACGTTGCGCGGGTTGTACAAGTGCGCGCGGTGCCAGTCGTCGGAGTAGCGTGCGCCGACGCGCGCCAGGTCCGGGCCGGTGCGCTTGGAACCCCACAGGAACGGGTGGTCCCACACGCTTTCGCCGGCGACCGAGTAGTGGCCGTAGCGTTCGGTCTCGGCGCGGAATGGGCGGATCATCTGCGAGTGGCACTGTACGCAGCCTTCGCGGATGTAGATGTCGCGGCCTTCCAGTTGCAGCGCGGTATAGGGCTTCATGCCCTCGACCGGCTTGTTGGTCACGTCCTGGAAGAACAGCGGGACGATCTGGGTCAGGCCGCCGATGCTCACGGCGAGCACCATGAGCAGCATCAACAGGCCGACGTTCTTTTCAATCGTTTCGTGTTTCATCACAGACTCCTCAGGCCAGCTGCGCAGTGGTGGCGGCTTCGGCGGGTTGCGCCGAGCGCACGGTGCGCCATGTGTTGTAAGCCATCAGGAACATGCCGCTGAGGAACACCGCACCGCCTACCAGCCGCACGATGAAGCCAGGGTGGCTGGCCACTAGGGTTTCGACGAAGGAGTAGGTCAGGGTGCCGTCTTCGTTGACCGCACGCCACATCAGGCCCTGGGCGATGCCGTTGACCCACATCGAGGCGATGTAGAGCACGGTGCCGATGGTGGCCAGCCAGAAGTGCGCGTTGATCAGGCCGAGGCTGTACATCTGCTCGCGACCGAAGATTTTCGGGATCATGTGGTACAGCGCGCCGATGGAGATCATCGCCACCCAGCCGAGGGCGCCGGCGTGTACGTGGCCGATGGTCCAGTCGGTGTAGTGGGAGAGGGCGTTGACGGTCTTGATCGCCATCATCGGGCCTTCGAAGGTCGACATGCCGTAGAACGCCAGGGAGACCACCAGGAAGCGCAGGATCGGGTCGCTGCGCAACTTATGCCAGGCGCCCGACAGGGTCATCATGCCGTTGATCATGCCGCCCCAGCTCGGTGCCAGCAGGACCAGCGACATCACCATGCCCAGCGACTGTGCCCAGTCCGGCAGCGCGGTGTAGTGCAGGTGGTGCGGGCCGGCCCAGATGTACAGGGTGATCAGCGCCCAGAAGTGCACGATGGACAGGCGATAGGAGTACACCGGACGCTCGGCCTGCTTGGGCACGAAGTAGTACATCATCCCCAGGAAGCCCGCAGTGAGGAAAAAGCCTACCGCGTTGTGTCCGTACCACCACTGCACCATGGCATCCGTCGCACCGCCGTACAGCGAGTAGGACTTGGTCAGGCTGACCGGGATTTCCAGGTTGTTGACGATGTGCAGGATGGCCACGGTGATGATGAACGCACCGAAGAACCAGTTGCCGACGTAGATGTGCTTGGTGTTGCGCTTCATCACCGTGCCGAAAAACACGACGGCGTAGGCCACCCAGACGATGGTGATGAGGATGTCGATCGGCCATTCCAGCTCGGCGTATTCCTTGGAACTGGTGTAGCCCAGCGGCAGGGTGATCGCGGCCAGCAGGATCACCAATTGCCAGCCCCAGAAGCAGAACGCGGCGATTTTCGGCGCGAACAGCTGCGTCTGGCAGGTGCGTTGCACCGAGTAGAAGGAGCTGGCGAACAGCGCACAGCCGCCGAAGGCGAAGATCACCGCGTTGGTGTGCAGCGGGCGCAAGCGGCCGAAGCTGGTCCAGGGCAGGTCGAAGTTGAGCGCAGGCCAAACCAATTGGGCAGCGAGAAAAACCCCGAGCCCCATGCCGACGATGCCCCACACCACCGTCATAATGGCGAATTGGCGGACCACCTTGTAGTTATAGGCGGTACTTAAAGTAGTGTTCATGGTTCCCCATCCACGGTTCAACCCAAGCAGATGCGGCACTTGGGCTGGAGTTATAGGCAGACTAAAAAGCGAGGCAAGCATGGGCAAAGAGCACAAGGCCAGTATTGACGGGGATCAATGGGCGCACTGTGTGCGCGAACGCGGCTGGCTGTGGGATGTCGCGGCGGGCGAGGCGTCGGGGGCACCTGTCACGTTGATCCTGGCCCACGGCGCCGGCGCACCGATGGACTCATCGTTCATGAACGACATGGCTGCACGCCTTGCCGGGCACGGCGTGAACGTGTTGCGCTTCGAATTTGCGTACATGGCCCAGCGCCGGGTGGACGGCGTTAAACGCCCACCGAACCCGGCGCCGAAACTGCTGGAGGCGTGGCGTGAGGTGCATGCCGAGGTGCGACGTCATGTCGCTGGGAAACTGGCGATTGGCGGCAAATCCATGGGCGGGCGGATGGCCAGTTTAGTCGCGGATGAACTGGGCGCCGATGGGCTGGTGTGCCTGGGTTATCCGTTTTATGCGGTGGGCAAGCCAGAGAAGCCACGGGTCGAGCATTTGGCCGGGCTGAAGACGCCAACCCTGATCGTGCAGGGCGAGCGCGATGCGCTGGGCAATCGGGCGGCGGTGGAGGGGTATGGCCTGTCGCCGAGCATCGAGGTGATGTGGCTGGTGGCGGGGGATCATGACTTGAAGCCGTTGAAGGCATCGGGGTTCAGTCATGAGCAGCATCTGGAGGCGGCGGCGGTGCGGGTGGCTGAGTTTATCGGCGCCCGCTAGGGCCTCATCTCAAGCAACCCTGTGATGGGTCGAGTTGTAAGGTGTGGTCAGCCCGCGTGTAACTGGTGGGATATGTCTGACAGCTCTTCACAATTGGCAATGTCGGATGCCTCTGGATTATCCCCGCGCTATTGAAGTGCCAGTTTACAGCTTCCTAGGATTGCGTCAGTCCCACC
>NZ_JANLOH010000099.1:0-30677 GCF_025466155.1 Pseudomonas sp. 13B_2.1_Bac1
GCACTAATTACGCTTTTGTTGCAGAAAGTGATTTTTTCGCGATAAGCCGGGGAATCCTACGCATTACAGGAGGGATTCGAAGGACCAACAGCAGCGTCCCTATAGAAGCATAGATAGCCCACTCCTTCAGGTCCGCCCGCACAATCCACAACATATGCAGTAACCCAAGGCCGAGAATCACATATACCAGGCGATGCAGCTTCTTCCAACGGACACCCAGCCGACGCTGACTGTAGCGATTGGACGTCACCGCCAATATCAGCAAGCACAAGAAACCCAGCGTCCCCACAATAATGTACGGCCTCTTGCGCAGCTCAACCCCCAACTGCGACCAATCCAACCCCAGGACAAACACGCAATACGCCGCCAGGTGCAGCACCACGTAAGCAAAACACCACAAACCCAACTGCCGACGTACAGCTATCCACCCTGCCCACCCGCTCAGCTTCTGCAACGGTGTCATCCCAAGGGTGACCAGCAACAGGATCAGGGTCCCCAATCCCAAACGGTCAACCAGCACCTTTCCGGGATCTGGCCCCAGGGCGGAGCTCCAGGCCTCGTACAACCAGTACAACGGCCAGACTACCGCCGCGATAAAGACGCTGGCACGCCAGATCGGATAGCGCATCAATAGTTCTTCCGTAAATCGAGGTCGGTATAAAGAGAGGCAACCTCGTCCGAGTAACCATTGAACATCTGCGTCTCGCGCACATTGGGGCTGAACAAACCACTCGGTAAACGGCGCTCGCGGGCCTGGGTCCAGCGCGGGTGATCAACCGTAGGGTTCACGTTCGCATAGAACCCATACTCATCCGCCGCGATACTCTGCCAGGTGGTTTTCGGCTGCTCACTCACCAGGCTGATCCGCACGATTGACTTCACGCTTTTGAAGCCATACTTCCACGGCACGACCAAACGCAGCGGCGCCCCATTCTGGTTCGGCAGCTCGCGCCCATACATACCCACGGCAAGGATCGCCAAAGGGTTCATCGCCTCATCCAGGCGCAGGCCTTCTACATAAGGCCAGTCGATCAAACCGAAGCTCGAGCGCTGCCCCGGCATGCTCTTGGGGTCCTGAAGGGTTTCAAAGCGGATGTACTTGGCCTTGGAGGTAGGTTCGACCTGTTTAAGCAAGGCTGCTATAGGGAAGCCTATCCAGGGAATGACCATCGACCACGCCTCGACACAGCGCAAACGGTAAATACGCTCTTCCAACTGATACGGCTTCATGAAGTCTTCCAGGGCGTAACGCCCAGGCTTGGCGACTTCACCATCAATCACCACGCTCCACGGCTCGGTCTTGAGCGAGCCCGCATTCACCGCTGGATCGCCCTTGCCGGTACCGAACTCATAGAAGTTGTTGTAGTGAGTAGCATCCTTGAAGGGGGTGATGGCTTCGTTTTTTACCGTCACCGCCTGCCATTGGGTGCCTGGCAGCTTTTCAGCAAACCATCCCAGGGCCTTACCTGGCTCGACGTCGGCATAACGCGCAGCATCATCCGCACTGGCCCAACGCGGCAGACTGCTGGCAGCCATACCGGCAAGCGCACCGCCGAGCAACGCACGGCGAGAAAAGTAGAGGGATTCAGGCGTGACATCCGATTCATTGCAATCGGACGCTTTGGGGAATTTGATTAACATGGCAACTCCGCAGCATTGGAGGACTGATGCACCAATAGACTGCGGAGTATGGGGGAAATTACATTAAGGCAATGTTTTGTCCCGGCGCATATGCAACAAGTACTGAACCGGCCCCGAAGCGGCGTAAACCAGGAAGGCCAGCAACAGAATGCGCGGCGGATCACTGAACACCACGGCGAACACCAGCACCACCGCCAGAATTGCCACGAAAGGCACGCGCCCCTTCAAGTCCAGCTCCTTGAAGCTGTTGTACTTGATGTTGCTGACCATCAGCATGCCGGCAGCAGCCACCATCAATGCCACCAGAAACGACATCTTGGAACCCTGGATGCCGTAGTCACTGAACGCCCAGACAATACCCGCCACCACCCCGGCAGCCGCAGGGCTGGCCAGACCAATGAAGTAGCGCTTGTCGGCAGTCCCCACCTGGGTATTGAAGCGCGCCAGACGCAATGCGGCGCCCGCCACATAGATGAAGGCAACCATCCAGCCGACCTTGCCCATATCACCCAGCGCCCAGGCAAACGCCAGCAACGCCGGCGCGACACCGAAGGCGACCATGTCGGACAGCGAGTCATACTCGGCACCGAAGGCGCTTTGGGTATTGGTCATGCGCGCCACCCGACCATCAAGGCCGTCGAGCACCATGGCCACGAAGATCGCAATCGCGGCAAAGCCGAAATACTTGCTGGCACTCGCCGCATCACCTGCCGCCAGCGCACTCTGGGCACTCATGGAGTTGATGATGGAATAGAACCCGGCGAACAGGTTCGCCGTAGTGAACAGATTGGGCAGCAGATAGATGCCACGATGCCGGACCTTGCGGCCTTCAGCGTCATGCCCTTCCTCGACATGTTCATCGATCGGTAGCAGGCTTTCGGCGTCAGAAGCCTGGCTTGGCTCTTCGGGACGTTCGCTCATGGACTTTACCTTGCAACGGTTTGAAAAAATTCGACAAATACGTGCGGCGAGTGTTCGCCCGCAAACGATGCAGCTTTATACCAGAACCGGCCCCCCAAACGAAAAAACGCGGCCTAAGCCGCGTTTTCTCTTGATGCGTGCGACTTAGTTCTTGGCTTTGTCGACGATCTTGTTGGCACCGATCCACGGCATCATGGAGCGCAGTTGCTCGCCGATGACTTCGATACCGTGAGCGGCGTTGTTACGACGCTTGGCGGTCATCGAAGGGTAGCCGGTAGCGCCTTCGCTGATGAACATTTTGGCGTATTCGCCGTCCTGAATACGTTTCAGGGCGTTGCGCATAGCCTGGCGGGATTCGGCGTTGATCACTTCCGGACCCGTCACATACTCGCCGTATTCAGCGTTGTTGGAGATCGAGTAGTTCATGTTGGCGATACCGCCTTCGTACATGAGGTCAACGATCAGTTTCAGTTCGTGCAGGCACTCGAAGTAGGCCATTTCCGGCGCGTAGCCAGCTTCAACCAGGGTTTCGAAACCGGCCTTGACCAGCTCGACAGTACCGCCGCACAGAACGGCTTGTTCACCGAACAGGTCGGTTTCAGTCTCGTCCTTGAAGGTGGTTTCGATGATGCCGGTACGACCGCCACCCACGCCAGCAGCGTAGGACAGCGCAACGTTCTTGGCGTTGCCCGAAGCGTCCTGGTAGATCGCGATCAGGTCAGGGATACCGCCGCCCTTGACGAACTCGGAACGCACGGTGTGGCCCGGAGCTTTCGGCGCGATCATGATCACGTCGAGGTCAGCGCGTGGCACCACTTGGTTGTAGTGGATCGCGAAGCCGTGGGAGAAGGCCAGGGTGGCGCCCTTCTTGATGTTCGGCTCGATTTCGTTCTTGTACAGCGCGGACTGGAACTCGTCCGGGGTCAGGATCATGACCAGGTCGGCAGCAGCAACGGCGGAAGCAACGTCAGTCACTTTCAGGCCATGGGCCTCAGCCTTGGCAACGGTGGCTGAGCCTTTACGCAGGCCAACAGTCACGTCAACGCCGGAGTCTTTCAGGTTGCAAGCTTGTGCGTGACCCTGGGAGCCGTAGCCGATGATGGCGACTTTCTTGCCCTGGATGATCGACAGGTCACAATCTTTATCGTAATAAACTTTCATGAGGTTCCTCTATATATCCAGGCCGTGAGGCCATTCACTAATTGGGTTAGATGCTGAGTACTTTGTCGCCACGGGCAATCCCGGTGACACCACTGCGTACAGTTTCCAGAATCGAGGCCGTCCCGATCGACTGGATGAAGCTGTCCAGTTTGTCGCTCGTACCGGTCAATTGAACGGTATAAACGCTGGCGCTCACATCGACGATCTGCCCGCGATAGATGTCGGTAGTGCGCTTGATCTCGGCACGTTGGGCGCCCGTGGCCTTGACCTTGACCAGCATCAGCTCGCGCTCGATGTGGGCACTTTCCGACAAGTCGACCAGCTTGACCACTTCGATCAGCTTGTTGAGGTTTTTGGTGATCTGCTCGATCACCTCATCGTGGCCAACAGTAGTCAACGTCAGGCGCGACAGGGTCGGGTCTTCGGTCGGGGCCACGGTCAGGCTTTCGATGTTGTAGTTGCGTTGCGAAAACAGGCCGACAACACGAGACAGAGCGCCGGGTTCGTTCTCCAGAAGCAGGGAGATAATGTGCCGCATGATTAAGTACGCTCCGTCTTGTTCAGCCACATGTCGCGCATAGAGCCGTCTTTGATCTGCATCGGGTAGACGTGCTCGCTGGTATCCACCTGAATATCGATGAACACCAGGCGATCCTTCATGGCGAACGCCTCTTCCATCTTCGGCTTCAGATCTTTCAGATCGGTGATGCGAATGCCGACGTGGCCATAGGCTTCAACCAATTTGACGAAATCCGGCAACGATTCCATGTAGGAATGGGAGTGACGGCTGTTGTAGCTCATGTCCTGCCACTGACGAACCATGCCCAGCACGCCGTTGTTCAGGCAGACGATCTTCACCGGAAGGCCGTATTGCAGGCACGTCGACAGCTCCTGGATGTTCATCTGGATACTGCCTTCACCGGTGACGCACGCAACGTCAGTGTCCGGGAAGCTCAGCTTCACACCCATCGCCGCAGGGAAACCAAAGCCCATCGTGCCCAGGCCACCGGAGTTGATCCAGCGGTTAGGCTTGTCGAACTTGTAGTACTGCGCCGCGAACATCTGGTGCTGGCCCACGTCGGAGGTCACAAAGGCGTCGCCCTTGGTCACTTCGCACAGGGTCTCGATCACGGTTTGTGGCTTGATGATGCTGCCGTCGCCCTTGTCATAAGGGAACAGGCCGCGATCACCGCGCCATTCGTCGATCTGCTTCCACCAACTGGCAACGGATTCCTTGTTCGGCGTCTCGCCGATGTCCTTGAGCGCAGCAACCATTTCGGTCAGCACGCTTTCAACAGGACCCACGATCGGCACGTCGGCCTTGATGGTCTTGGAGATGGACGCCGGGTCGATGTCGATATGGATGATCTTGGCATTCGGGCAGAATTTGCTCGCGCCGTTGATCACCCGATCATCGAACCGTGCGCCGACTGCCAGGATCACGTCGGCGTGGTGCATGGCCAGGTTGGCGGTGTAGCTGCCGTGCATGCCGAGCATGCCGACAAACTGACGGTCCGTGCCCGGAAACGCGCCGAGGCCCATCAAGGTGTTGGTCACCGGCAGGTTAAGCAGCTTGGCGAGCTCGGTCAGGGGTGCAGAACCACCGCCCAGAATCACGCCACCGCCCGAGTACAGCACCGGGCGCTTGGCCGCCAGGAGCATTTCTGCCGCCTTGCGGATTTGGCCCGAGTGCCCACGAACAGCCGGGCTGTAGGAGCGCAGCTTGGCTTTCTTCGGAAACACGTATTCGAATTTTTCCGCAGGGTTGGTCATGTCCTTCGGGATATCGACCACCACAGGACCCGGGCGACCGGACTGAGCGAGGTAGAAGGCCTTCTTCATGACTTCCGGGATTTCCGACGCATGCTTGATCATGAAGCTGTGTTTCACGATCGGCCGGGAAATACCGATCATGTCGGTTTCCTGGAATGCATCGGTACCCACCATGGTGCTGGCGACCTGGCCGGAAATGATCACCATCGGGATGGAGTCCATATAAGCAGTCGCAATGCCGGTAATGGCATTGGTCGCGCCTGGGCCGGACGTCACCAGTACCACACCGGCTTTACCGGTGGCACGGGCATAACCGTCAGCCATATGGGTAGCAGCTTGTTCGTGGCGAACCAGGATGTGGGTAACAGCCGGTTCCTTGAACAGTGCGTCGTAGACATGCAGCAGAGCACCACCTGGGTACCCGTAGATATAGTCGACGCCTTCGTCACGCAAAAAGCGGACGAGCATCTCACCGCCAGATAAAAGCTCCACGTTGTTCACCTCTAAAACGCCAGAATACCGTCCGTTGAAAACCGACGGGTCTTAATAGGTTTACTTCTCAACAGAGCATGAGCGACGGTGGTCGCCGACTACGTCAGCACTGACTGAGCAAGTATTGGGATCGTCCCAAGTGTTGCGGGCTTTTCCCACCCAGCGCGAGGTAACGCGTTGCGGGTGTAACAGGTCGGCGCGGATGTGCGCCTCATGATCTGCTGAGCGGGCCTGCTTCTGGCAGTCCCGATACAGCGGACTTTGGATTCTTCTGTTTCAGCCCCTTCAAGTCAAGCAATAATTGCGCTTTTTTCCAACTAAGCGCATGAGAACGTAGAAGAAAGGGCTTTGAGGAGGGATAAAACTCGCCTGAATGTCGTCAAGCGGTAGAAATGTGCGCAAGACTGCCGGAAAACCCGACAGTCAGGCAATTAACGAGCGTCGACGATCAATTGGTCGAACTTTTTCAGCGCATTGCGCAATCCGAGGCTCTGCAACGGACGGTCGGCATAGACCATCTCGGCCATCTCCAGGATCCCGGATGCGTTGGGCAGTGGCAGGTCCTGCTCGAGGATCTGCTTCATGCGCACGAGGAAGATCCACTGCAGCCACTGATGAAAGTCCAGGGTGTCCACCGAGAACGGCTCGACGCTGCTGAGCGCCTCGGGGCTGGGGGGCACTTCATCCCACCAGCCTTGCACGCGCAATTCGCGCTCGATCAGCAATAACTGTTCGGCAATCGCTGGAAAACGTGCATCCATCAGAGGCTGACCTTGGCTTTCTGACGTGCCTGGGCAGCACCGGCAGCATCGCCCTGTGCAGCCCGTGCATCGCCGATCAGGGCCCACAGGCTGGCTTGCAGGTCGGGACGCCCATTGGCCAGGGTCAGGCCACGACGGGCGAACTGTTCGGCTTGCGGTGCGTCGCCCTGGGCCATGCGTACCTGAGCCAGGCGATACAGCACTTGCGGCTCGCGCGGCGCCACACGCTGGGCGCGCTCCAGGCTCGATGATGCACCGTTCAAGTCGCCACCGGCCTGTTGTTGCTGGGCGGTGGTCAACAAGGCCAGTACCGGCCCATCCAGTTGCTCGTCAGCCGACAGGCCGCCAGCGCTGGACGATGACGGGATGCCGCTGGGTGTCGACGGCATATTGTAGGTGCCCTGATTGATCGGCGCCGCCTGGACTGGCGCGGTGTCGATCGGGTCCGAAGTGCTCGGCCCCGGGGTCCACGGCTCGGCGCTGATCGGCGCGGAGGTAGCCGCCCCGGCGCCCGGCACCATCACCACCACGCCCGAATCCTGCGGCACAGCCTGGGTGGCGGCCTGGGCAGGACGCGTGGTCACGGTCTGGCGGAACCCGCCGTTGGCCGAGATCCGGTCGTTATTGGAGACAGCGGTGCTCGAGTCCACCACGGGAATGGAGCCGCGCTGCACGCTGGCGCAACCATTGAGCAAAGCCAGAGCTGTAATAGCTGGAATCCACCACTTGTTCACTTGAAACCCTCTTTGCTTAATTCATCCAGCCCTTGACCCAATCCATCACCGATTCCGCGTCAGCAGGGGCACTGCCACCGCATGCGGCGCCGGGTGGTGGTTCGCTGCCGCGAATATACGGCATCTGCACCGCGCCCGGACAGTTGGCGTCAGAGCCCTGGCCGGTGTGCGGATCAATCCAGGCCTGCACGATATTGTCCGGCTGCGGCATGTTCAGCGGCAGCGGGTCGGCCTTGCGCATGAAACTGGTCCAGACCTGCAGCGCACCGGTCGCACCGGTAAACGGCGTCTTGCCATTGTCGTCGCGCCCCAACCAAACCACTGCCAGCACGTCCTGGCCGAAGCCTGCGAACCAACTGTCGCGCGAGTCGTTACTGGTACCCGTCTTGCCCGCCAACGTCAGGTTGGACGGCAGCACCTTATAGACCGAACTGCCGGTACCTTCGCGCATGACGCGCTGCATGGCGTTCTGGATCAGGTAGATGGAGCCTGCGTCGAACCGCTGCTGGATCTGGAAGGGATAGCGCTTGAGCGGCTCGCCCTCGGCGGTCAGCACACTGCGGATCCCGCGCATCGGCGTATTGAAGCCACCGTTGGCGAGGGTCTGGTACATGGTCGCCACTTCCATCGGCGTCATTGCGCCAGCGCCCAGCAGGATCGACGGGAAAGCCGGGAACTCGCGGGTTATGCCCAGGCGCGCCAGCGTCTTGAGGACGTTCGGCACACCCACTTCCAGGCCGAGCCGGGAGGTGGAGATGTTGTAGGAATGCGCCAGCCCCTGGTACAGGAACACCGTACCGTGGGAGCGACGGTCGAAGTTCTGCGGCGTCCACACCTGGCCATCGGCCCCTTTGACCGACAGCGGATCATCCGACAGCCAACTGGTCAGCGAGTATTTGCTCGGTTTTTCCAGCGCGGTCAGGTAGACGGCCGGCTTGACCAGCGAGCCGATCGGCCGTACCGCATCCAGTGCACGGTTGAAACCGGCAAAACTGGCCTGGCGGCTGCCGATCATGGCCTGGACTTCACCGGTTTCCGGGTTGGTCACGACCATGGCGGCCTCGACTTCGTCGGAGCCTTTGCGGCCGGTCAGGCGCTTGAAGGTGTCGTTGACCGAGGCTTCGGCCTTCATCTGCAGGATCGGGTCGAAACTGGTGAAGATCCGCAGGCCTTCTTCGGTCAAGTCTTCGTCACGGTAGTCTTCACGCAACTGGCGCTTGACCAGGTCGATAAAGCCCGGGAAGGAGCTGTCGGCCAGTTTGCCGCGGGTGGTCACACCCAGTGGCATTTTCTTAGCTGCAGCGACTTGTTCCGCAGTGGCCACGCCCTGCTGCTCAAGCACATCGAGCACCAGGTTACGGCGCTCCAGCGCACGCTCAGGATTGCGACGCGGGTTGTAGTAGGAAGGCCCCTTGACCATGCCCACCAACAACGCGACCTGATGCAGCTTCAGCTCGGACAGCGGCTGACCAAAGAAGAACTGGCTGGCCAGACCGAAACCGTGCACTGCGCGCTGGCCGTCCTGGCCGACGAAGACCTCATTGAGGTAAGCCTCGAGGATTTCCTGCTTGCTGTAATGCAATTCAAGCAGCATCGCCATCATGGCTTCCGTGAGCTTACGGGTCAGGCTGCGCTCGTTGGTGAGATAGAAGTTCTTCACCAACTGCTGGGTGAGCGTACTGCCGCCCTGAGTCATCTTGCCGCCAGACGTGTTGACCCAGATGGCGCGGGCAATCGACTTCGGCGACACGCCCCAGTGGCTGTAGAAATCGCGGTCCTCGACAGCAACCAGGGTTTCGAGCAGATACGGCGGCACCTGATCCAGCTTGATCAGGATGCGATCTTCAAGATTCTTCGGGTAAATCCCGCCGATCATCAGCGGTTCGAGACGCACCACCGGCAGCTTCGAGCCATTGAGCGATGACAGCTCGGCTACATAGTCACCGGAAAAACGCACGCGCACCGGCTGGGCTTTTTCCAGGCCTTCATAGAACTGGAAGCCACGGGTATTGAGGTCGACGGTATTGCCGCTGACAGCCGCAGCGCCCGGACCGTTGCTCACGGGTTCGCGGCGGTAGCCCAGGGCATCGAGTTCGGTGAGGAAGTCATCCTTGCTCAGCTTCTGGCCGGTGAATAATTCCAGCGGGCGTGCGTACACCTTGGCCGGAATGGTCCAGCGCTTGCCGGAGAACTTCTCCTGGACCACGGCGTCGAGGTAAACGGCGAAGCCGGCAAGCACCACAAGGCCCACCAGGCCGAGCTTGAGCGCCCAGCCCAGCCATGGGCGCAGGCCACGCGAAGGAGGTTTTTTACGGGAACGGGGAGATCGGGTTCGAGTCATGGCGGCGGATTATACGCACTTTATTGCTGATCAACATGAGCCGGACAGCGGTTTGCACGACCGGCCGCAGCAGCCATAATGCCCGCCATGTTTTTCTCCAGACTCTGAAGGATCGCCCGTGAGCCAGTCCCTGATCGCCGCCCTGCAAAACCCGGCTTTATACCCCCATCCGGTAGAAGCGTTCCACGTCATCGAGACCCATATTTCATGGGTCATCCTGACCGGTCCTTATGCGTATAAATTGAAGAAGCCGATGAACTTCGGCTTCCTGGACTTCACCCAGCTGGACGACCGGGGTCACTTCTGCAAGGAAGAACTGCGCCTCAACCAGCGCCTGACCGAAGATTTGTATCTTGAAGTATTGCCAATCACCGGCACGGCCGAAGCCCCGCAATTGGGCGGCGACGGCCCGGTCATCGAATACGCATTGAAAATGCGTCAGTTCCCGCAAAGCCAACTGCTCAGTACCCTGCAGGCCAATGGCGAACTGACCAGCGCACACATCGATGAAATGGCCAAACAGATCGCGCACTTCCACCTTACCGCGCCGAAAGTCCCGCAGGATCACCCAGCCGGCACGCCGGACGAAGTGATGGCACCGGTCCGACAGAACTTCGATCAGATCCGTCCGTTCCTCAGCGACAAGGCCGACCTGGACCAACTCGAAGCACTGCAAGCCTGGGCTGAAAGCAGCTTCGAGCGCCTCAAGCCATTGCTGGCACAGCGCAAGCTGGAAGGCTTCACCCGCGAGTGTCACGGCGATATCCACCTGGGCAACGCCACCTTGATCGATGGCCACGTGGTTATCTTCGACTGCATCGAGTTCAACGAACCGTTCCGCTTCACCGACGTGTACGCCGACACCGGTTTCCTGGCGATGGACCTGGAAGACCGTGGCCTCAAGTCGCTGTCGCGGCGCTTTATCAGCCAGTACCTGGAACTGACCGGCGACTATCAGGGCCTCGAAGTCCTGAACTTCTACAAAGCCTACCGTGCGCTCGTTCGCGCCAAGATCTCGCTGTTCAGCATGCCGAGCGAGGCAAGCCCGGTGCAGCGCGCCACTACCCTGCGCCAGTACCGTAACTACGCCAACCTGGCCGAAAGCTACAGCACCATTCCATCGCGTTTCCTGGCGATCACCCACGGTGTTTCGGCGGTCGGCAAAAGCCACGTCGCCATGCGCCTGGTCGAAGCACTGGGGGCGGTGCGCCTGCGTTCGGATGTGGAGCGCAAGCGCCTGTTCGGCGAGCAACACGTGGAAAACACGCCACAGGCCGGCATTTACGCCGCGGATGCCAGCGCCGCCACCTACGCACGCCTGAATGAAATCGCCGACATCGTATTGCGTGCTGGCTACCCGGTAGTGCTGGATGCGACCTTCCTCAAACGCGAACAGCGCGACGCAGCGGCCAAGGTTGCCGAGGCCACTGGCGCGCCTTTCCTGATCCTGGATTGCAACGCACCTCAAGCCGTTATCAGCGCCTGGCTGGCACAACGTCAGGCAGACAAGAACGATCCGTCTGACGCAACGCTGGCGGTAATCGAAGAACAGCAGGCCAATCGTGACCCACTGACGGCCGAAGAACTGCTGCTGAGCAAACGCGTCGAGACCAATGAAAGCGGGACACTGGATGCCTTGGTCGCGCATATTCGTCAGCGCTTGCCGGGCCTGTAAGAAAAATTTCTTGGTCGTGTCGTCTACTTGGGCGCACGACCAAGCAATAGTGGCACTATAATGGCGTCATAAATCCAACAGGAGTCGCCGTCATGAGTCAGCCCAAGCTTCTCGATACACCGCTCTACTCGCTCCTGCATAAAGACGATATCCGCGGCTTCAATCAGGAACGCCCAAAAGAAGGGGCGATCGACATGCGTGGCGGCGACTTCCGCGGCTTGGACCTGCGCGAGCTGAATGCCGTCGGCGTGGATTTCACCGACGCGTACTTCCGCTCCGCCGACCTGCGCGGCCTGGATTTGCGTGACTGCTCACTGGAAGGCGCCAGCCTGGCGCATGCGCAAATCTCGGGCACCTACTTCCCACCTGAACTGACCGCCGACGAGATCCTCATGTCGGTCAATTTCGGCACTCGCCTGCGTTACCGCACCAAGTAGACATTGTCCTCCCGGGCCTTGGTACGCACCCACGTACCAAGGACCTTGCACCTGCCCGCCGTCAAAATCCCCGCGTCATTCTTATAAGCTTTTAGGCCGTTCCTGACCAAAGAACTACGCTTTTCCTACTGAGCGCTACACTCCTTTTCAGGCTTGCCTGGTCACGATACCCACCGCACCATTCGGCCGTCGCAAGGAGGCTTGATGAATGATGAGCTGCAACACCTGAAAAACCTCGGCAAGACGTCTGCACAGTGGCTGCATGCGGTGGGCATCCACAGTGCGTCCGACTTGCGCCGCCTGGGGGCTGTGGATGCCTATCGAGCAGTGAGAACGCGCGGGTTCCGGGCTTCGAAAGTGCTGCTGTATGCAATCGAAGGGGCCTTGATGGATGTGCACTGGAACGACATTCCGGCCGAGCGCAAGGAGGCGTTGAACCGCCAGCTGGACGCCCTCTCGGCACGGCAGAGAAATTAGATCAGTCAGCAAGCCCAGCGATTACAGGCATTTCGAACGATTGTTTGAGGAAAAATTCGAAGCGACCAAAAACAAGCATTGACTCTCAAATGAGAATCGTTATGATTATCACAACTGGTCGCGAGATCAGCCGATAACTGAAAGACCATTGGTTCGGACTCTCAGATTATCTCCTCATCAGGCTAATCACGGTTATTTGACCCGGCTCTTGCCGGGTCTTTTTTTGCCTGCAGAAAGCTGTCCGCCATACCGTTCAGCGGGCGATGATCAGGGGATGCCCCCGCTCAGGATGGGGCTGCACCAACACATCCAGGCCGAACACGGCTTTCAGCGGCTCCGGACGCATCACCTGTTCCGGCGTGTCCAGCGCATGCGGTCGGCCCTGCTCCAGCAGCAAAATCCGGTCGCAATAACGTGCCGCCAGATTCAGATCATGCAGAATCACCAGCACCGCCGCGCCACGATCAGCAAAGGTGCGAATCGCCTGCAACGTGGTGTGTTGATGTAACGGGTCCAGCATTGAAGTGGGCTCATCGAGCAGCAACGTCTGCCCCGTCTCGCCTGGCCATAGCTGCGCCAGCACCCGCGCCAGGTGGACGCGCTGACGCTCGCCACCGGACAACGCCAGGTAACTGCGACCGCTCAAGTGGCCGACATCCGCAGCCTGTAGCGCCGCGTCGATAATCTCGTCATCGCGCGTGCGGCCGGTCTGATGCGGCAAACGCCCCATGCCGACGACTTCCTCCACGCGAAAAGCAAAGTCCAGGGTCGAGCTTTGCGGCAATACCGCCAAGCGCTGCGCGCGCTGTGCGCCGGTCCAGTCTTTGAGTGCTTGCTGGTCCAGCCACACCTTGCCCTGGTCGGGATGCAGCTCACCGCACAACGCGCCGAGCAACGTACTCTTGCCCGCACCGTTGGGGCCGAGTACGCCGAGCACCTGGCCCGGCAAGAGATCGAGGGTGATATCCGCCAACACCGTCTTGCTGCCGCGACGGATATGCAGGTCTTCGACACGCAGCATCAGGCACGCCCCCGCAACAACAGGTACAGAAAAAACGGCGCACCGATAAATGCAGTGACAATACCGATCGGCAATTCAGCCGGCGCCAAGGCAAGGCGCGCGACCAGGTCGGCAAACAGCAGCAGGCTGGCGCCCGCCAACACCGAAGCCGGCAACAGCACGCGATGATCCGGCCCCGCCAACAGGCGCACCAGGTGCGGCACCACCAACCCCACGAAGCCGATCATGCCCGCCGCGGCCACCGCTGCGCCTACTCCTAACGCGGTGCAGAACACCAACTCGCGCTTGAGCCGCTCGACATCGATCCCGAGGTGGCTCGCTTCCGACTCGCCCAGCAGCAAGGCATTCAGCGCCTTCGCGCGGCGCGGCAACCACAATGCTACGCCGGCGCTCACCAGCAACAGAGGCCACAGCCGCGAATAACTGGCGCCATTGAGGCTGCCCAGGTTCCAGAATGTGAGGGTACGCAGGGTCGCGTCGTCGGCCAGGTAAGTGAACAAGCCGACCACCGAGGTCGCGAGGGCCGTCAGCGCGATGCCGGCGAGCAGCATCGTGGCGACATTGGTCTGGCCGTTACGCCGACCCAGTCGATAGACCAGCGCGGTCACCCCCAGGCCACCGAGGAATGCACACAACGACAACAGGTAAGGCCCGAAGGCATCCGGCAAGCCGCCGAAAAACGCCCCCCCGACAATCGCCACTGCTGCGCCCAGCGCCGCACCACTGGAAACCCCTACCAATCCCGGATCCGCCAGCGGGTTGCGAAACAGCCCCTGCATGGCCACGCCCGACAATGCCAATACACCGCCGACAGCCAGCCCCAGCAAGGTTCGCGGCAGACGAATCTGCCCCAGGATCAGCTCAGCCTGCTCCAACCCTTGCGCCTGGATCGGCACCCCGATCAGTCGCAGCGCCGCCTTCAGCGTATCCAGCAAGGGCAGGCTCACAGGCCCCAGCGCCAGAGATAGCCAAGTCGCCAGGACGCACAGTATCGTCAGCCCGATAAATAATGTTCGCGGTTTAACCAGAGTGGTCATGGGGCGGCTTTAGCCTGGGCGGGATAGAACCCGGCGGACAGCTCTACCAGGCTTTGCGGCAGACGCGGCCCCAGGCCGCCGACCAGCAAGGTCGGGTCCAGCTCAAACACTCGCCCATTCTTGGCCGCCGGCGTCGAGGCAAGGATCGGATTCTCCTTGAACAACGCCGCGCGTGCCGCGTCGCCGGTCAGGGCACGATCAGCGAACACCAACACATCAGGGCTCAACCCCGCCAGCGACTCCAGCGAAAACGGCTTGTAACCATTATGAGTCGCCAGGTTGTGCCCGCCCGCCTGCTGCAACACCCAGTCGGCGGCAGTGTCCCTACCCGCGATCAGCGATTTACCGCCGGCGTGGCCAATCAATACCAACACACCCGGCGCCTTTTGCGTGGCCTGGGCCTTGGCAACCCAGCGTTTCTGTTGATCGAGGGCTTGTTCATATCCAGTAAACAATTCATCGGCCTTGGCCGGGTTGCCCAGCAACTTGCCCAGGTGCTGGAGATTGCCTTTGAGGGCCGGGAGGTCCGGTTCCGCCGAGAACATCTCCACCTGCACGCCCGCGCTGCGGATTTGCGCCAGCACCGGCGGCGGCCCCATTTCGTCGGTCCCTACCAGCACCTGGGGACGCAGGCTGAGAATGCCTTCAGCCGACAACTGGCGCTGATAGCCAATGCTCGGCAACGCCTTGAGCGTTTCCGGATGCTGGCTGGTGGTGTCCACCCCCACCAGCTTCGACTCACCGCCCAGGGCCGTCACCCACTCCGACAGCGCCCCACCGGCACTCACCCAGCGTTGAGGCAGTTCAGAGGCTTGCGCCCCGTGGTTGACCAGCAGTCCGACAACAAGCGCAATAGCGCTGGCACTCAGGCGCATAACAGGGTTTCCTTCCAAGGGCAGGGCCTTTCGAGCACTCAGTGATGTGACAGGTAACCCCTGCCGAACATCGAACCAAGCACCCAGTCAGCTGACGGGCGAAGCCGGCATTTGATAATTGTTTGCATTTGCACGTCAAGGCACTTAAGGATTGAAATGAAGTTTCTCTGCCCCTCCGACGCCCTCGCCCCCAACTCCAGCCTGGGGTTTGATCTGGACGGCTGCAAGCTGCTGGCAGTGCGCCGCGACGGCGTTGCCTACTTCTATATCAACCGCTGCCCCCATCGCGGAATTCCGCTGGAATGGCAGCCCGACCGCTTCCTCGACACCAGTGCCAGCCTGATCCAGTGCGCGACCCACGGTGCGCTGTTCCTGATCGAAAGCGGCGAGTGCATCGCCGGACCCTGCGCAGGTGCAAGCCTCACTGCCCTGCCCGGCCGCGAAGACGAACAGGGGCTGTGGGTGCAACTCTAGTCGAGCAGCACCTCCAGTCGACGGTCAACGAAGATTTCCTCAGGCGTAACCTTCACGCCATACGCCAGCACCTCGACGCCCGCCGCCTTTGCCTCACGCAAGGCCGCGGCATAGGCGGCGTCGATCTCCACCGCCGGGCGCACCGCGTCAATGCCGGAGAGGTTGACGCAATACAGCTGCACCGCGCGCACGCCGTCACGCGCCAGGTGCGCCAATTCGCGCAAATGCTTGGCGCCGCGCTGGGTGACTGCATCGGGGAAGGCGGCAATGGGAGTGTCATCGAAACCCAGGGTCACGCTCTTGACCTCGACATAGGCCGCTCCATCCGGGTAATCCAGGCGAAAGTCGATGCGGCTTTTCTCCTGGCCGTAAGGCACTTCGCGCTTCAATGCAGTAAAGCCATTGAGCTCGACAATCACCCCGGCCAGCAACGCCTCTTCGACCAGTTGATTGGCGCGCGCGGTGTTGACACAGGCCAGGCGGCCCTGTGGCGTTTCGGCGATTTCCCAGGTGCCCGGCAATTTGCGCTTGGGGTCATTGGAACGGCTGAACCAGACCTGCCCGCCCTCGACCATGCAATTGAGCATCGAGCCGGTGTTGGGGCAGTGAATGGTCAGCAATTCGCCGGTAACGGTCTCGATATCGGTGAGAAAACGCTTGTATCGGCGAATCAGGCGCGCTTCTTCGAGGGGAGGATAAAAACGCATCAGCCTTGCCAGCTCCGCAGGCCACGGGCGATCCGCTCCACCGCTTCTTGTAGCCGATCAAGGTTTTGCGTGTAGGCAAAGCGCACATGGTGACCGGCTTGATAACGGCCGAAGTCCAGCCCGGGCGTAAACGCGACATGCTCGGTTTCGAGGAAGTGTCGGCAGAACGCGAAGGCATCACCGCCGAAGGCGCTGATGTCGGCGTACAGGTAGAACGCCCCTTCCGGCTCGACGGCGATGCCGAAACCCAGTTCGCGCAACGCTGGCAGCAGGAAGTCACGGCGACGGCCGAATTCGGCGCGGCGCTCTTCCAGAATGCTCAGGGTTTGCGGGGTAAAGCAGGCCAGTGCCGCATGCTGGGCCATGCTGGGCGCGCTGATGTACAGGTTCTGCGCCAACTTCTCCAACTCACCGACGGCTGCCGGTGGTGCCACCAGCCACCCCAGGCGCCAGCCGGTCATGCCGAAATACTTCGAAAAACTATTCAGGACAAATGCTTCATCGTCGACCTCCAGCACGCTGGCGGCGTCGGTGCCGTAGGTGAGGCCGTGATAAATCTCGTCCACGACCAAATGGCCGTTACGGGCCTTGATGGCACTGGACAGCCCCGCCAATTCATCCCGCGTGAGGATCGTGCCGGTGGGGTTGGCCGGCGAGGCCACCAGAGCCCCCACACTGTCCTGGTCCCAATGCCTGGCAACCAGGTCGGCGGTCAGTTGATAACGGACATCGGGGCCCACCGGCACCAACTGCGCCGCCCCTTCCACCAGTCGCAGGAAGTGCCGGTTGCACGGGTAACCCGGGTCAGCCAGCAGCCAGTGTTTGCCGGGGTCCACCAACAGGCTGCTGGCCAGCAGCAAGGCGCCGGAACCGCCCGGGGTAATCAAGATGCGCTCGGGATCGATGTCCAGGCGGTAGCGCTGCTGGTAGAAGCCACTGATGGCCTCGCGCAGCTCCGGCAGGCCACGGGCCGCCGTATAGCGGGTTTTGCCGTTGGCCAATGCTGCCTGGCCGGCCTGGATGATCGGATCGGCGGTGGTGAAATCCGGTTCGCCGATTTCCAGGTGGATCACATCATGGCCGGCCGCCTGCAGCTCATTGGCTCGCGCCAGCAACGCCATGACATGAAAAGGTTCGATGGCGCGACTGCGCGCACTGTAGGGCTGAGCCATTAGCCTTCCTTAACGGTGAGGACAAAATAAGGATTCTACCGAACCCCTGGCCTAAAACATGTTCTATTGCCTGCTCGGCCGCTCAAGATGGGCCAGCAAGCGCTTGTAAAACGACTAAAATCAACACGCAGGGCGATCCATATCCAGCCATAGCGGGCTGCTGCTGTCAGCAACCCTGGCGTGATGGCCCTCGACAACCGGGAGTGGCGCACCCTGAATCTATCTGGTAAGTTCGCCCGCTTGCAGCCGCAGGGCCGGCAGGTGTCGGTGACGTTGCAATCCTGCGCAATGGATTAGAAGAGTGAGAGGCGGTCTATTCATGTCCACCCAAGCAAAGCAACAACAATCCTCAGGCCTCAGCGGCTTCACACCCTATGTTGAGGCGAAGGGTGAGGAGTACATGAGCGAGCCCATGCGCAAGCACTTCTCCAATATCCTGAAGAAGTGGAAGCAGGACTTGATGCAGGAAGTCGACCGCACGGTTGACCATATGAAGGACGAAGCCGCCAACTTCCCGGACCCGGCCGACCGTGCCAGCCAGGAAGAGGAGTTCGCCCTCGAACTGCGCGCCCGTGATCGCGAGCGCAAGCTGATCAAGAAAATCGACAAGACGTTGCAACTGATCGAAGACGAAGAATACGGCTGGTGCGAATCCTGCGGCGTCGAGATCGGTATTCGTCGCCTGGAAGCCCGCCCTACCGCGGACCTCTGCGTAGACTGCAAGACCTTGGCTGAAATCAAGGAAAAACAGGTCGGCAAGTAATCCCGCCGAGCTGAAAGAAATGGGGCGTGCGAACGCCCCATTTTTGTTTCTGGAATTTACTGCTTTTCCAGTAGTATCCGGCCCATGACAGCCTCTACTTATATCGGGCGTTTCGCCCCCACGCCCAGCGGCCATTTGCACTTCGGCTCGCTGGTCGCCGCCCTCGCCTCCTACCTCGACGCCCGCGCCAACCACGGCCGCTGGCTGATGCGCATGGAAGACCTCGACCCGCCACGTGAAGAGCCCGGCGCCCAAACGGCGATCCTGCACGCTCTGGAAAGCTACGGCTTTGAGTGGGACGGTGAATTGGTCCGACAAAGCGAGCGGCATGATGCCTACGCCAAAGTGCTGAACGATATGTTCAACCACGGCCTGGCCTACGCGTGCACCTGCTCGCGCAAACAGCTGGAGGGCTACAACGGGATTTATCCGGGGCTGTGCCGCAATGCCGGGCACGACCAGCAAAATGCCGCCATTCGCCTGCGCGTTCCTGAGCTGGAATACCACTTTACTGACCGCGTTCAGGGTGAATTCCGACAGCACTTGGGCCGCGATGTAGGCGATTTCATCATCCGCCGCCGTGACGGCCTGTACGCCTATCAATTGGCCGTGGTCCTCGACGATGCCTGGCAAGGGGTGACCGACATCGTGCGCGGCGCCGACCTGCTCGACTCCACACCGCGCCAGTTGTATCTGCAGGAACTGCTGGGCCTGCGCCAACCGCGCTATCTCCACGTACCGTTAATCGTCCAGCCGGACGGTAACAAATTGGGCAAATCCTATCGCTCCCCGCCGTTGACACCTGACCAGGCCACGCCTTTGCTATTGAGAGCCCTGCGCGCGCTCGGCCAGCAACCCGGCAGCGAGTTGCTCCACGCCAGCCCACGGGAGCTGCTGGATTGGGGCATTGCGCAGTGGGATGCCAGCCGCATCCCGCGCACACTCACGTTGGCCGAAGCGCAATTGAGCTGAAGGCGCTTGCAGCTTGCCCACCATCCGTTACCATCGCCGCAGTTTTTCAATCAGAGGCCAACATGTACATCTATCGATTGGTCCTGCTGCTGGTCGTCGGGATCTACCTGTTTTCCCCCGCCATCATGGATTGGTGGATCGACGCCACGGGCGCCTGGTACCGCCCATATCTGCTGTGGCTGATCCTGATCGTCGTGACCTTTATCCTGCAGAGCCAAAAAGATGCCGATGAGCTTTAGCCTCACCCAGATGCTGCTGATCAGCGCCGCCTACCTGGCGGCGCTGTTCGGGGTCGCCTGGATCAGTGAGCGCGGAATGATTCCGCGGGCGATCATTCGCCATCCGCTGACCTACACCTTGTCCCTGGGCGTCTACGCCAGCGCCTGGGCGTTCTATGGCACGGTGGGTCTGGCCTATCAATATGGCTACGGCTTTCTGTCCAGCTACCTGGGCGTGTCCGGCGCATTTTTGCTCGCACCGGTGCTGCTCTACCCGATCCTGAAGATCACCCGCACCTACCAACTGTCGTCTTTGGCCGACCTGTTCGCCTTCCGTTTTCGCAGCACCTGGGCCGGCGCGCTGACCACCGTTTTCATGCTGATCGGCGTACTGCCCTTGCTGGCCCTGCAGATTCAAGCGGTGGCCGACTCCATCAGCATCCTCACCCGCGAGCCCGTGCAGCACCGCGTCGCCCTGGCCTTCTGCGCGCTGATCACGCTGTTCACGATTTTCTTCGGCTCACGCCATATCGCCACCCGCGAGAAGCATGAAGGCCTGGTGTTCGCGATTGCGTTCGAGTCGGTGATCAAGCTGATCGCCATCGGCGGTGTCGGCCTTTATGCGCTCTACGGTGTGTTCGATGGCCCGCAACAGCTGGAACTGTGGCTGCTGCAAAACCAGACGGCCCTCGCCGCCCTGCACACGCCGCTGCAGGAAGGTCCCTGGCGCACGCTGCTGCTGGTGTTCTTCGCCTCGGCCATCGTGATGCCGCACATGTATCACATGACTTTCACCGAGAACCTCAACCCGCGCTCGCTGGTCAGCGCCAGTTGGGGCTTGCCGCTGTTCCTGCTGCTGATGAGCCTGGCGGTGCCGCTGATCCTGTGGGCCGGCCTCAAACTCGGGGCAACGACCAATCCGGAATACTTCACCCTCGGCATCGGCATCGCCGCCAACAGCCCGGCCCTGGCGCTGCTGGCCTACGTCGGCGGCTTGTCGGCAGCCAGCGGGCTGATCATTGTCACCACGCTGGCGCTGTCGGGCATGGCGCTCAATCACCTGGTGCTGCCGCTGTACCAGCCACCGGCCGAAGGCAATATCTACCGCTGGCTGAAGTGGACGCGCCGCGCGCTGATCGTCGCCATCATCATGGCCGGCTACGGGTTCTACCTGTTGCTCGGCGCCGGACAAGACCTCGCCAACCTGGGCATCGTCGCGTTTGTCGCGACCTTGCAGTTCCTGCCGGGAGTGCTGTCGGTGCTGTACTGGCCGACGGCCAATCGACGAGGCTTCATCGCCGGGCTGCTGGCCGGGATCCTGGTGTGGCTCGTGACCATGCTGCTGCCGCTGGTCGGCAATCTGCAGGGCTTCTACATCCCGCTGCTGAACATGATCTACGTGCTGGACGACACCAGCTGGCACATGGCGGCGATTGCCTCGCTGGCGGCCAACGTGCTGATGTTCACCCTGATTTCGCTGTTCACCAACGCCAGCCCCGAAGAAACCAGCGCCGCCGAAGCCTGCGCAGTAGACAACGTGCGCCGCCCGCAGCGCCGCGAACTGCACGCCGCCTCGCCACAGGAGTTCGCCACGCAACTGGCCAAGCCGCTGGGCGCCAAGGCCGCGCAAAAGGAGGTCGAGCAGGCACTGCGCGACCTCTACCTGCCGTTTGACGAGCGCCGCCCGTATGCCCTGCGCCGCCTGCGTGACCGTATCGAAGCCAACCTGTCGGGCCTGATGGGCCCCAGTGTGTCCCAGGACATCGTCGAAACCTTTTTGCCCTACAAGGCCGGCGGCGAAAACTACGTCACCGAAGACATCCATTTCATCGAGAGCCGGCTGGAGGATTACCACTCACGCCTCACAGGACTGGCTGCCGAACTCGATGCCCTGCGTCGCTACCACCGCCAGACCCTGCAGGAACTGCCGATGGGCGTGTGCTCGCTGGCCAAGGATCAAGAGATCCTGATGTGGAACAAGGCCATGGAAGAACTCACCGGCATCGCCGCACAACGGGTGGTCGGCTCGCGCCTGAACACCTTGGGCGACCCGTGGAAAGAACTCCTGCAAGGCTTTATCAACCTGCCCGACGAGCATTTGCACAAGCAGCACCTGGCCCTTGACGGCCAGACCCGCTGGCTCAACCTGCACAAAGCCGCCATCGACGAGCCGCTGGCCCCCGGCAACAGCGGCCTGGTGCTGCTGGTCGAAGACCTGACCGACACGCAGATGCTCGAAGACAAACTGGTGCACTCCGAGCGCCTGGCCAGCATCGGTCGCCTGGCCGCAGGCGTGGCCCATGAAATCGGCAATCCGATCACCGGTATCGCTTGCCTGGCGCAGAACCTGCGCGAAGAACGCGAGGAAGACGGCGAAATCACCGAGATCAGCGGGCAAATCCTCGAACAGACCAAGCGGGTCTCGCGCATCGTGCAGTCGCTGATGAGCTTTGCCCATGCCGGCGCCCATCAGAATCAGGACGAGGCCGTGTGCCTGGCCGAGGTGGCGCAGGATGCCATTGGGCTGCTGGCCTTGAACCGGCGTAATTTCGAAGTACAGTTCTTCAACTTGTGCGACCCCGACCACTGGGTCGACGGCGACTCACAACGCCTGGCCCAAGTGCTGATCAACCTGCTGTCCAACGCCCGTGACGCGTCGCCGCCGCACAGCGCGGTACGCGTCAAGAGCGAGGCTTTCGAGCACACGGTCGACCTGATCGTGGAGGATGAAGGCAGCGGCATTCCACAGAACATCATGGACCGATTGTTCGAACCCTTCTTCACCACCAAGGATCCGGGTGAAGGTACCGGTCTGGGCCTTGCACTGGTCTATTCCATCGTTGAAGAGCATTATGGACAAATCACCATCGACAGCCCGGCTGACACCGAAAGCCAACGCGGCACCCGTATTCGGGTGACCTTGCCGCGTCATGTCGAAGCGACGTCCGCTGTGAACTGAGACCGTCGAGAGAATTGAATCAATGCCGCACATTTTGATCGTCGAAGACGAAACCATTATCCGCTCTGCCTTGCGTCGCCTGCTTGAACGTAATCAGTACCAGGTCAGCGAAGCCGGCTCGGTGCAGGAAGCCCAGGAGCGGTTCAGCATTCCCACGTTCGACCTGATTGTCAGTGACCTGCGCCTGCCGGGCGCTCCTGGCACCGAGTTGATCAAGCTTGGCCAGGGCACCCCGGTGCTGATCATGACCAGCTACGCCAGCCTGCGCTCGGCGGTGGACTCCATGAAGATGGGCGCGGTGGACTACATCGCCAAGCCTTTCGACCACGATGAAATGCTCCAGGCGGTGGCCCGCATCCTGCGTGACCGCCAATCGGCCAGCAGTGCACCTGCCGAACAGCGCCCCGCCGGTAAAGCGGCCAACGGCGCCGACAAGCCGGGGGTCGACAACAGTAACGGCGAGATCGGCATCATCGGCTCCTGCCCACCGATGCAGGACCTGTACAGCAAGATCCGCAAGGTCGCGCCGACTGATTCCAATGTACTGATCCAGGGCGAGTCGGGTACCGGTAAAGAACTGGTAGCCCGCGCCCTGCACAACCTGTCCAAGCGCGCCAAGGCACCGATGATCTCGGTGAACTGCGCGGCGATCCCCGAATCGCTGATCGAGTCCGAGCTGTTCGGGCACGAGAAAGGCGCGTTCACCGGCGCCAGCGCCGGCCGTGCAGGTTTGGTCGAAGCCGCGGACGGCGGCACATTGTTCCTCGATGAAATCGGTGAACTGCCCCTGGAAGCCCAGGCGCGTTTGCTGCGCGTGCTGCAGGAAGGCGAGATTCGCCGCGTCGGTTCGGTGCAATCGCAAAAGGTGGATGTGCGCCTGATCGCAGCCACGCACCGTGACCTGAAGAGCCTGGCCAAGATCGGCCAGTTCCGTGAAGACTTGTATTACCGCTTGCACGTGATCGCCCTCAAGCTGCCGGCCCTGCGCGAGCGTGGCGCCGACGTCAACGAGATCGCCAACGCGTTCCTGCTGCGCCAGAGCGCCCGCATCAACCGTACAGACCTCAAGTTCGCCGCGGATGCCGAACAGGCCATTCGGCATTACTCGTGGCCGGGTAACGTGCGTGAACTGGAGAATGCGGTCGAACGTGCGGTGATTCTGTCGGAGAGCCCGGAGATTTCCGCCGAGCTGCTGGGCATCGATATCGAGCTCAGTGACCTTGAGGATGACGACTTCATCGGCCTGGCCCCACAACAGGGCGGCGGTAGCAATACCAGCCACGAGCCGACGGAGGATTTGTCACTGGAAGACTACTTCCAGCATTTCGTCCTTGAGCACCAGGACCACATGACCGAAACCGAACTGGCACGCAAGCTGGGCGTGAGCCGCAAGTGCCTGTGGGAACGGCGCCAGCGCCTGGGCATCCCACGGCGCAAGACCGGGGTGGCCAGCGAGAGTTGAGGGTGCGCCCCCACAGGTAACACCCTCAGATGTGAAAAAACTGTTACCGCTGATTTTTCACGTAACAAAAGCCGGGGCTTACGGTAACGAAGCCCCGGCTTTTTTTCGTCCGTCGAAAACCCAAAACCGCCTCAAACCCCTGATTTTGCTGGGCGACACAAAAGTTGGCACGCACCCTGCTATATGCTTAGTACAAAAACAATAACAAGCTTTGTACAAGACAATAAAAATAAGACGAATCGACTCACGCACAATAAAAACAACACGGCGGAGGCGCAGCTAACTGATTCTTTTGGAGAGGCGTTGCATTTGGGGCTTGCCCCGCAACCAGGCCGAGAACAACAAAAACTGCCCTAAGGCAGAGCCTGAACTGGTTGGATCGTAGATCAGCAACACAGCGACCAAAGCAATCCGTTTGCTCTTGACTCCCGATTGGGAGTGTCATGAAGGTGAAGCTTCATGGCGAGGGCGATCAACAAAAACAAGAAGCCCGAAATCAATAATAAAAATAGAGCACGCAACTACTTCTGGGGGAGCTTCGGCTCCCCTTGTAGTTTCCGCATGAAACCTCAAGCATTTGACGATTTAAGGCTTATGGCGCAAGGCCTGCAGCTTGTTCCTACACCATCCCCTGACTAAATGCTAGAATCCCCGCCCATCATGCGGTCATTCTTCGTTATGGCCGAACATTCCTTCAAACAGTGCATCCCATGCTGAAGAAGTTGTTCCAGTCATTCCGTTCTCCCTTGCGTCGTACGCAACACAAACGCAGCACGCCTGAAGTGCTCAATAGCAGCCAGCATTCGCTGCAGCGCGCTCAGTTCAGCCGTTATGCAGTGAACATCGTCGAACGTTTGCAGAACGCCGGCTACCAGGC
This sequence comes from Pseudomonas sp. 13B_2.1_Bac1, assembly GCF_025466155.1. Lineage (NCBI taxonomy): Bacteria > Pseudomonadati > Pseudomonadota > Gammaproteobacteria > Pseudomonadales > Pseudomonadaceae > Pseudomonas > Pseudomonas sp. 13B_2.1_Bac1. Next base: position 24,951 of record NZ_JANLOH010000099.1, read on the forward strand.
TTATCTGGTCGGCGGTTGCGTACGCGACATGTTGCTCAATATCACACCCAAGGATTTCGACGTCGCCACCAGCGCTACGCCTGAACAGGTCCGTGCCGAGTTTCGCAATGCGCGCATCATCGGCCGCCGCTTCAAGCTGGTGCATATCCACTTCGGCCGCGAAATCATTGAGGTGGCGACCTTCCGCGCCGGCCACCCGCAAAACGATGAAGAGGAAGACACCAACCAGTCTTCCCGCAACGAAAGCGGGCGCATCCTGCGCGACAACGTCTACGGCACCCTGGAAGAAGATGCGCAGCGCCGCGACTTCACCATCAACGCCCTGTATTACGACCCGGTCAGCGAGCGCATTCTCGATTACGCCAATGGCGTGCACGACATCCGCAACAACCTGATCCGCCTGATCGGCGACCCGGTGCAGCGCTACCAGGAAGACCCGGTGCGCATGCTGCGGGCCGTGCGTTTCGCCGCCAAGCTCAACTTCGGCATCGAAAAGCACACGGCCGCGCCGATCCGCGACCTGGCACCGATGCTGCGCGAGATTCCTTCGGCGCGCCTGTTCGAGGAAGTGCTCAAGCTGTTCCTCTCGGGCTACGCTGCCGACACCTTCGAAATGCTCGTCGACCTGCAGCTGTTCGATCCGCTGTTCCCGGCCAGTGCCGAGGCGTTGGAATACAACCCGACGTACACCCACACGCTGATCAGCGAAGCGCTGATCAATACCGACTTGCGCATCAAGCAGAACAAACCGGTGACCCCGGCGTTCCTGTTTGCCGCGCTGTTGTGGCCGGCCCTGCCCAAACGCGTACTGCGCCTGCAAGAGCGTGGCATGCCGCCGATTCCGGCCATGCAGGAAGCGGCTCATGAGTTGATCGCCGAGCAGTGCCAGCGCATCGCCATTCCGAAACGCTTCACCCTGCCGATCCGCGAGATCTGGGACATGCAGGAGCGCCTGCCACGCCGCAGCGGCAAGCGCGCCGACCTGCTGTTGGACAACCCGCGCTTCCGTGCCGGCTACGATTTCCTGCTGTTGCGCGAAAGCGCCGGCGAGCAGACCGATGGCCTGGGTGAATGGTGGACCGACTACCAGGACGCCAATGAAAGCCAGCGCCGCGACATGATTCGCGACCTTGGCAGCAAGGGCGAGAGCGCCGGCGAAGGGCCGAAGAAACGTCGTCGCAGCGGTACCAAGCGCAAGCGCAGCGCCGCCGATGCCTCGGGCGCCGCAGGCGAATAAACGTGGAACGTATCTACATCGGCATGGGCAGCAATCTGGCCGCCCCGGATCAGCAATTGCGCAGCGCCATCGAAGCGCTCGCGCAACTGCCGGGGACCACCGTCGCCGGTGTGTCGGTGTTTTACCAAAGCGATTCCCTGCTCCCGGGCCAACCGCGCTACACCAACGCGGTGGCGGCCCTGGACAGCAGCCTGGCGCCCCTTGAGCTGCTGGATGCGCTGCAAGCCATCGAAAACGATCAGGGCCGCGAGCGCCTCAAGCGTTGGGGGCCGCGCACACTGGACCTGGACATCCTGCTGTTTGGCGATCGCCTGATCGACGAGCCGCGCCTCAAGGTGCCCCATTACCAGATGCACCTGCGCGCGTTTGTGCTGTACCCGCTGGCTGAGTTGGCGCCCGCATCGCTGCAAATGCCCAACGGTCAAACGCTCAACGACTTGCTGACCGCCTGCCCGTTTGTCGGCCTGGAACGCTTGCCCCAAAACTGACTCAATCAATGTGGGAGCTGGCTTGCCTGCGATAGCATCACCTCGGTTTCACTGAAAGACCGAGGCGCCTGCATCGCAGGCAAGCCAGCTCCCACATTTTGTTCACCTACGCCCTCAAAATCCCTTTCCCACTTGCTGAATCGCGTCAGTAACAGCGGTAACACCGCCATCGTAACAATGCGGTAACACATCCAATTGACTTCCCGTGTCCTCCTCACGACTATAGGCGTCCCGCTGCCGCCAACCCGGCGCTGAAGGGCGCAATCCAGGCCTTATAAGCACTGCTCTCAAGACAGTGCGCCTGTATAAACGAAGACTCACGCGCGTTACTCGCTGTTTCCAAGCGCCTGAACGAGGACCCTTTTCATGCCAGACATTACCCTGACCACCTTGCAGAGCCTCAAGCTCAAAGGTGAAAAAATCACCATGCTGACCTGCTATGACGCCACCTTCGCCCAAGCCAGTTGCCAGGCCGGGGTTGAAGTGTTGCTGGTAGGTGACTCCCTGGGCATGGTTCTTCAAGGGAATGACAGCACGCTGCCCGTCACCACCGATGAACTCGCCTATCACACCGCCAGCGTCAAGCGCGGCAACGACGGCGCATTTATCATCGCCGACCTGCCGTTCATGGATTACGCCACTGTCGAGCAGACGTTCCACAACGCTGGCAAACTGATGCGCGCCGGTGCCCATATGATCAAGGTGGAAGGTGCCGTGTGGCTCGCCGAGTCGATTCGCCTGCTGGCTGAACGCGGCGTGCCGGTCTGTGCACATATGGGCCTTACGCCACAGTCGGTGAACATCCTCGGCGGCTACAAGGTACAAGGCCGCAACGAAGCCCAGGCGCGCCAGATGCGTGCCGATGCCATCGCCCTGGAACAAGCGGGCGTTGCGATGATCCTGCTCGAATGCGTGCCCAGCGAACTGGCAGCAGAAATCACCCAGGCCGTCAAAGTACCGGTGATCGGCATTGGCGCAGGCTCGGCCACCGATGGCCAGGTCTTGGTGCTGCATGACATGCTCGGCCTGTCGCTCACCGGCCGCGTGCCGAAGTTCGTGAAAAACTTCATGACCGGCCAGGACAGCATCCACGCCGCGCTGAGCGCCTATGTCGCCGAAGTCAAAGGCGTGACCTTCCCCGGCGCCGAACACGGATTCTCTGCATGAACACCGTAAAAACCGTCCGCGAACTGCGGGCTGCCGTCGCCCATGCCCGTAAAGCCGGCAAACGCATCGGCTTCGTGCCCACCATGGGCAACCTGCACAGCGGCCACGCCACCCTGGTGACCAAAGCCGCGCAACAGGCTGACTTCGTCGTCGCGAGCATCTTCGTCAACCCACTGCAGTTCGGCGCTGGCGAAGACTTGGACAAATACCCGCGGACCTTGGCCGCGGACCAGGAAAAGCTCCTTCAAGCCGGCTGCAACCTGCTGTTCGCGCCGACCGTCGAGGAAATGTACCCCGGCGGCATGAGCGGCCAGACCCGCGTCAGCGTCCCGCAGTTGTCCGAAGGCCTGTGCGGCGCCAGTCGTCCCGGGCACTTCGAGGGCGTGGCGACGGTGGTCAGCAAGCTGTTCAACATGGTCCAGCCGGACATGGCCGTGTTCGGCCAGAAGGACTACCAGCAACTGGCGGTGATTCGCGCCATGGTCCATGACCTGAACATGCCGATCCAGATCATCGGTGAACCGACCGTGCGTGCCGACGACGGCCTGGCGCTTTCATCGCGCAACGGTTACCTCAGCGATGAGCAACGCGCCATCGCCCCGGTGCTGTACCGCAGCCTCAGCCAGATCGCCGCCGCCATCAAAGGCGGTGACCACGATTTCGCCACGCTGCGCGCCGAACAGGTTCGGCAGATCGAAGCCGCCGGGCTGCGCCTGGATTACCTTGAAGTGCGCCAGGGCCTAAACCTGCGCCCGGCCACGCCCGAGGACCGCGATGTGGTGATCCTGGTCGCCGCCTATCTGGGCGCTACCCGCCTCATCGACAACCTGCACCTGAACCTCTGATCCCCCGCCAGTTGCCCTCCTCGCTGTGCCGGTATAAAAAAGTACCGGCCACAGCGCAGACAAAGCCAAGACATATCGACACGCTAGGTTTAATGTAATCGCCCTGCGCTATGGTTAGCGCTGTCCGGAACCCGCCCTTGATGAAAGACTGGACGTTCCGGGCTTTGAAGTGTCCTAAAGGCAGTCCCCGTAATAAAAGGAAACCCGCAGCGATGGCGTACTACCGCACTCCTCATGACGTTACCGCTCTGCCCGCCTGGCAAGCGCTCAATCAACATCGCCAAGCCATGCAGGATTTCAGCATGCGCGAAGCGTTCACTGCCGATCCCCAGCGTTTTTCCCAGTTCACCTTGAGCAGCTGCGGACTTTTCCTCGATTACTCGAAAAACCTGATCACCAGCGAAACCCGCGACCTGCTGGTGGGCCTGGCCAAGGAAGTGAATCTCAAAGGCGCGATCGACGCACTGTACGCCGGCGAGCCAGTCAACTCCTCCGAAGGCCGCCCGGCCCTGCACACCGCACTGCGCCGCCCGGTGGGCGACAAGCTGTCGGTCAACGGCGTGAACATCATGCCGGACGTGCACAAGGTGCTGAACCAGATCACTGACCTGGTCGGCCGCATCCACGACGGCCTGTGGCGTGGCTACACCGAGAAGCCGATCACCGACGTGGTGAACATCGGTATCGGTGGCTCGTTCCTCGGCCCGGAGCTGGTCTCCGAAGCGCTGTTGTCCTACGCCCATAAAGGCGTGCGCTGCCACTACCTGGCGAATATCGACGGCAGTGAGTTCCACGAACTGACCATGAAGCTGCGCGCCGAGACCACGCTGTTTATCGTCTCGTCGAAGTCCTTCAACACCCTCGAAACCCTGAAGAATGCCCAGGCCGCCCGCGCCTGGTACCTGGCCCAGGGTGGCTCGGAAGCCGAGCTGTATCGCCATTTCATCGCCGTATCGAGCAACAACGCGGCAGCGGTGGCCTTCGGTATTCGCGAAGAGAACATCTTCCCGATGTGGGACTGGGTCGGCGGCCGTTACTCGCTGTGGTCGGCCATCGGCCTGCCCATCGCCCTGGCCATCGGCATGTCCAACTTCAAGGAGCTGCTGTCCGGTGCCTACACCATGGACCAGCACTTCCAGAATGCCCCGTTCGAGTCGAACATGCCGGTGCTGCTGGGCCTGCTGGGCGTGTGGTACGGCAACTTCTGGGGAGCGCAGAGCCATGCGATCCTGCCGTACGACCACTACCTGCGTAACATCACCAAGCATTTGCAACAGCTGGACATGGAATCCAACGGCAAGAGCGTGCGCCAGGATGGCACGCCGGTGTCCACCGATACCGGCCCGGTGATCTGGGGCGGCGTCGGCTGCAACGGTCAGCACGCGTACCACCAGTTGCTGCACCAGGGGACCCAACTGATCCCGGCTGACTTCATCGTGCCGATTGTCAGCTTCAACCCGGTGTCCGATCACCATCAGTGGCTGTACGCCAACTGCCTGTCCCAGAGCCAGGCGCTGATGCTCGGCAAGACCCGCAGCGAAGCCGAAGCCGAACTGCGCGACAAAGGCCTGCCGGAAGCCGAAGTGCAGAAGCTGGCGCCGCACAAGGTGATCCCGGGCAACCGCCCGAGCAACACCCTTGTGGTCGAACGGATCAGCCCGCGCCGCCTGGGCGCGCTGGTGGCGATGTATGAGCACAAGGTGTTCGTGCAGAGCGTGATCTGGGGCATCAACGCCTTCGACCAATGGGGCGTGGAGCTGGGCAAGGAGCTGGGCAAGGGCGTCTACAACCGTCTGACCGGCGCCGAAGAAACCTCCGCCGAGGATGCTTCGACCCAGGGCCTGATCAACTACTTCCGCGGTCGTCACCGCGGTTAAAGGGATCGGCACTACACTTACGGTCTGAACCTGCGGGAGCACACCCTGTGTAGGAGCGGGCTTGGGGGGGGGGGGGGGGGGGGGGGCGCCCCCCCCCCCCCCCCCCCCCCCCC